>NZ_JBSGXB010000307.1:0-8842 GCF_053609185.1 Streptomyces sp. NPDC054956
CCGGTCAACCGGTCAGTCGGCGTAGGTTTCGCCGCGCTCGGCCTTCTCGACGAGCGAGGCGGGCGGGGTGAACCGCTCGCCGTAGCGCTCGGCCAGCTCGCGGGCCCGGGCCGTGAACCCGGCCAGGCCGCCCTCGTAGCCGTTGATGTACTGGATGACGCCGCCGGTCCAGGCCGGGAAGCCGATGCCCATGATGGAACCGATGTTGGCGTCGGCGTACGAGGTCAGGACCCCCTCGTCGAAGCAGCGGACGGTGTCCAGCGCCTCGGAGAAGAGCATGCGCTCCTTCATGTCCTCGAACGGGATCTCCGCGTCCGGCTTGCTGAAGTGCTCGCGCAGCCCCGGCCAGATCCCGGCGCGCTTGCCGCTCTCGTCGTACGCGTAGAAACCGCCGCCGCCGCTGCGGCCCGGGCGCCCGAACTCGTCGACCATGCGGTCGATCACTCCGTCGGCCGGGTGCTCGGGCCAGGCCCGGCCCTCGGCCTCGAAGGCCTTGCGGGTCTCGTTGCGGATCTTGCGGGGCAGCGTCAGGGTCAGCTCGTCCATCAGGGAGAGCACCTTGGCCGGGTAGCCGGCCTGGGCGGCCGCCTGCTCGATCGAGGCGGGCTCGATGCCCTCGCCGACCATCGCGACGCCCTCGTTGATGAACTGGCCGATCACCCGGGAGGTGAAGAAGCCGCGCGAGTCGTTGACCACGATCGGGGTCTTGTTGATCTGCCGTACGAGGTCGAAGGCGCGGGCGATGGCCTCGTCGCCGGTGCGCTCGCCCTTGATGATCTCCACCAGCGGCATCTTGTCCACGGGCGAGAAGAAGTGCAGCCCGATGAAGTCGGCGGGGCGCGAAACCCCCTCCGCCAGGCCCGTGATGGGCAGCGTGGAGGTGTTGGAGCACAGCAGGGCGTCGGGGGTGAGGAACTCCTGGATCTCCTGGAACACCTTGTGCTTGAGGGCGGTGTCCTCGAAGACGGCCTCGATCACGGCGTCACAGCCCGCGACGTCGGCGGCCTCCGCCGTCGGGGTGATCCGGGCGAGCAGTTCGGCGCGCTTGGCCTCGGTCGTACGGCCGCGGGACAGCGCCTTGTCGAGCAGCTTCTCGGAGTACGCCTTGCCCTTCGCGGCGGCCTCGGCGGTGACGTCCTTGAGCACCACCTCGATGCCCGCGCGGGCACAGGAGTACGCGATGCCCGCGCCCATCATGCCGGCGCCGAGGACGGCCACCTTGGTGACCTTGCGCGGCGCGATCCCCTGCGGGCGGCTGCGGCCGGCGTTGACGGCCTGGAGGTCGAAGAAGAACGCCTGGATCATGTTCTTGGCGGTCTGCCCGGTGACCAGCTCGGTGAAGTAACGGGCCTCGATGGTCAGCGCGGTCTCGAAGTCCACCTGGGCGCCTTCGACGGCACAGGCCAGGATGTTGCGCGGGGCCGGGTACGGGGCGCCGTTGAGCTGCTTCTTCAAGTTGGCCGGGAAGGCCGGGAGGTTGGCGGCGAACTTCGGGTTCGACGGCGTGCCACCGGGGATCCGGTAGCCGGGGACGTCCCACGGCTGCTTCGACTCGGGGTTCGCGTCGATGAAGGCGCGCGCCTTGGCGAGCATCTCCTCGGGCGTGGCGGCCAGTTCGTGGACCAGCCCGTTGTCCAGGGCGCGCCGGGGGTTGTACTGGGTCCCCTGGAGCAGCACCTTGAGCAGCGCGTCGGCGATGCCCATCAGGCGGACGGTGCGGGTGACGCCGCCGCCGGCCGGGAGCAGGCCGAGGGTGACCTCGGGCAGGCCGATCTTGGAGCCGGGGGCGTCGAGGGCCACCCGGTGGTGGGAGGCCAGGCAGATCTCGTAACCGCCGCCGAGGGCCGTGCCGTTGATGGCGGCGACGACGGGCTTGCCGAGGGTCTCGATGCGGCGCAGCGAGCGCTTGATCTCGGTGCCGGTGTCGAAGGCCAGCTGCGCGTGCTCGGGGCGCAGCTGGATCATGTCCTTCAGGTCGCCGCCCGCGAAGAAGGTCTTCTTGGCGGAGGTGAAGATGATGCCGCGGATGGAGTCCTTCTCGGCCTCGGCGCGCTCGGCGATCGCGGCGATGGAGTCCTTGAAGGCCTGGTTCATCGTGTTGGCGGACTGGTTCGGGTCATCGAGGACCAGGGTGACGACGCCGGTCTCGTCCTGTTCCCAGCGGATCGTGGTGGACTCGCTCATTTTCGCTACTTCCGTGTCAGGGGTGGGATCAGGGATCAGGACGGATCAGACGCGTTCGACGATGGTCGCGACGCCCATGCCGCCGCCGACGCACAGGGTGACGAGCCCGTAGCGCTTGTCCTGGCGCTCCAGTTCGTCGACGACCGTGCCGAGGATCATCGCGCCGGTGGCGCCGAGCGGGTGGCCGAGCGCGATGGCGCCGCCGTTGACGTTGACCTTGTCCAGGGAGACGCCCATGTCCTTGACGAAGCGGAGCACGACGCCGGCGAAGGCCTCGTTGATCTCGATCAGGTCGATGTCGTCGATGGTCAGCCCGGCCTTGGCGAGCGCCTTGCGGGTGGCCGGGGCGGGGCCGGTGAGCATGATGGTGGGCTCGGAGCCGGAGACGGCGGCCGAGACGATGCGGGCCCGGGGCGCGAGGCCGTTGCGCTCGCCCGCCTCGCGGGAGCCGATCGCGACGAGCGAGGCGCCGTCGACGATGCCGGAGGAGTTGCCCGCGTGGTGCACGTGGTCGATCTTCTCGACCCAGTGGTACTTCTGCAGCGCGACGGCGTCGAACCCGCCGAGCTCGCCGATGTCCGCGAAGGAGGGCTTCAGCCGGGCGAGGGTGTCGGCCGTGGTGCCGGGGCGGACGAACTCGTCGTGGTCCAGGACGACCAGGCCGTTGCGGTCGGTGACCGGGACGACCGACTTCGCGAAGCGGCCCTCCTTGATGGCGGCGGCGGCGCGCTCCTGGGACAGGGCCGCGTACTCGTCCACATCGCGCCGGGAGAATCCCTCGATCGTGGCGATCAGGTCGGCGCCGATGCCCTGCGGGACGAAGTCGGTGTCCCAGCCGGTCATCGGGTCGTTGAACCAGGCTCCGCCGTCCGAGGCCATCGGGACGCGGGACATCGACTCGACCCCGCCCGCGAGGACCAGGTCCTCCCAGCCGGAACGGACCTTCGCGGCGGCCATGTTGACGGCTTCGAGGCCCGAGGCGCAGAAGCGGTTCTCCTGTACGCCGGCCACGGTGTCCGGCAGCCCGGCGGCGATGGCCGCGATCCGGGCGATGTCGGAGCCCTGGTCGCCGACCGGGCTGACGACGCCGAGCACGATGTCGTCGATGGTGGCGGGGTCCAGTCCGGGGTTGCGCTCGCGCAGGGCGTGGATGAGGCCGACGACCAGGTCGATCGGCTTCGTGCCGTGCAGGGAGCCATTGGCCTTGCCGCGGCCGCGCGGCGTGCGGATCGCGTCGTATACGTAAGCTTCGGTGCTCACTGGTCAAGCCTTTCGAGGGTGCGGAGGCAGGGGGAGGTCGGTGGGCGCCGGCGCGGTGGTGGAGGTCGGCGCGGTGGTGGAGGTCAGCCCAGCAGGGAACGGCCGATGATCTCCTTCATGATCTCGGTCGTGCCTCCGTAGATGGTCTGGATGCGGCCGTCGGTGAAGGCGCGCGCCACGCGGTACTCGGTCATGTATCCGTAGCCGCCGTGCAGTTGCAGACAGCGGTCGGCCACCCGCTTCTGCAGTTCGGTGGCCCACCACTTCGCCATCGAGGCGTGGACGTGGTCCAGCTCCCCGTTGGAGTGGTCGGTGATGCAGCGGTCCAGGAAGGTGCGGGTGACCGCGCACTCGGTGGCCATCTCGGCGATCTCGAACCGGATGTGCTGGAGCTTGGAGAGCGGCCGCCCGAAGGCCTCGCGCTCCTTCACGTACTGGGTGGTGATCTCCAGCAGGTACTCGGCCGCGGCGATGCCCGCCATGGCGATGCCCATACGCTCCTGCGCGAGATTGGTCATCAGGTGGACGAAGGCCCCGTTCAGCTCGCCGAGCAGGTTCTCCTTGGGGACGCGCACGTCGTTGAAGAACAGCTCGGCGGTGTCCTGCGCCTTCTGGCCGATCTTGTCGAGGTTGCGGCCGCGCTCGAAGCCCTCGGCTCCGCGCTCCACGACCAGCAGCGACATGCCGTGCGCCCCGCCCTCGGGGGTGGTCTTCGCGACCACGATCACCAGATCGGCGAGGATCCCGTTGGAGATGAAGGTCTTGGAGCCGTTGAGCACCCAGTGGTCGCCCGCGTCCTCGGCGCTGGTCCGGATGCCCTGGAGGTCGGAGCCGGCGCCCGGCTCGGTCATCGCGATGGCGGTGATCGTCTCGCCGGAGCAGAAGCCGGGCAGCCAGCGGCGCTTCTGCTCCTCGGTGGCCAGCGAGGTCAGGTACGGCCCGATGATGTCGTTGTGCAGGCCGATCGCGAGCCCGGCGGCGCCGGCCCGGGTGAACTCCTCGGCGATCACGGCCGCGTACCGGAAGTCGGTGTTGCCGCCGCCCCCGTACTCCTCGGGGACGGCCAGGCCCAGCAGGCCCTGCCGGCCGGCGGCCCGCCAGGCCTCGCGGCTGACGATGCCGTCCTTCTCCCACTGCTCGTAGTGCGGCAGCACCTCCTTGGTGAGGAAGGTGCGCACGGTCTCGCGGAACGCCTCGTGGTCGGCGTCGAAGATCTGGCGTTTCATCGGGGGCTCCTCAAAGCCAGTTCTCGGCGGTGGCGACACATCAGGGAGAGCTCCATCAGCCCTCCTTCTCCAGCAGCGCCGGTACGTCCCAGTCCGCCGCCACCGATTCCGTGTGCGCGCCGGGCAGCGCGGGGCCGCCCACGGCGGGGGCCGGGGTGACCGAGAAGCGGGGCGCGGGAGCCGGCTGGGTGATCCCGGCGGCCTCGACGAAGGTCCCCCGGGCCGCGAGGTGCGGGTGCTGCGGGGCCTCGCGCAGCGAGAGCACGGGGGCCACGCAGGCGTCGGTGCCCTCGAAGACCGCCGTCCACTCCTCGCGGGTACGGGACTTGAAGCGCGCGGCGACGGCTTCGCGCAGCTCGCCCCAGCGGGCCAGGTCCTTGCGGGCGGGGGCCTGGTCCCCGAGGCCGAGGAGCTCCACGAAGGTGTCGTAGAACTGCTGCTCCAGCGCGCCGACGGCCATGTAGCCGCCGTCGGAGGTCTCGTAGGTGCCGTAGAACGGGCAGCCGCCGTCGAGGAGGTTGGCCCCGCGCCGGTCCTGCCAGCCGCCGGCCGCGACCATGCCGTGGATCATGGCGGTGAGGTGGGCGGTGCCGTCGACGATGGCCGCGTCCACGACCTGCCCGGCACCTCCCGGGGTCCGCGCGTGCTGGAGGGCGGCGAGGACTCCGATGACGAGGTAGAGCGAGCCGCCCGCGTAGTCCCCGACCAGGTTGGCGGGGACGGCCGGGGGCTCGCCCGGGTTGCCGATCATGCCGAGGGCGCCGGTGACGGCGATGTACGCGATGTCGTGCCCGGCGGTGTGGGCGAGCGGGCCGTCCTGGCCCCAGCCGGTCATCCGCCCGTAGACGAGCCGCGGGTTGCGGGCGTGGCAGTCGGCCGGGCCGACGCCGAGCCGCTCGGCGACCCCGGGGCGGAAGCCCTCGATGAGCACGTCGGCGCGCTCGACCAGGTCCAGCACGCGGCTCGGGCCGTCGGCGGACTTCAGGTCGACGAGGACGGAGCGCTTGCCCCGGTTGGTGATGTCGTACGCGGGGTTGACCGCGAGCCCGCCGCCCCCGGGCCGGTCGACGCGGACCACGTCGGCCCCCAGATCGGCGAGGAGCATGGCGGCGAACGGGCCCGGCCCGATGCCCGCCAGCTCGACGACGCGCACGCCCGCGAGCGGGCCGCCGCCGCTGCCGGTCACGTTCCCTGTCACTGCCATCGAGCCCCCAGCATCCCGTGGCACCACTGTGGCCACTGTGTGACACAACTGATGTAACACCAGTGATGCTAGGAACCTGTTCCACTCAGCACAAGAGCAAGCGCTTAGTCGGATGTCTCGTTTCCGGCGATCCGTGCGTCGAGTTCCTTGAGGTGCCGCTTGAGGGCCACGGTCCGGTAGCTCTCCTCCACCCACTCGCACAGCACCTCGACGGAGGGCGCGCCCTTCTCCCCCAGCGGTACGGAGACCCAGCCGGCCTTCCCCAGCCCGTAGCCGGTCGGCTCGGCCCCGGGCGCGGTCATGGCATGGCCGTGCAGCGCCTCGTCCTTGAGCTTCACGGAGATCCCCGGCGGCCGCGGGCCGTCGGCGTTGCCGAGGAAGACGAAGATCTTCTTGTTGACCTTGACCACGCAGTCCTCGGGTCCCCAGGGGAACTCCTCCCCGGCCTCCGGCAGCCCCCGGGCGAACTCCCGGACCGCCTCCCACTTGCGCACCGCAGCCTTCACGGAGGTCTCCTCCCAGCCCAGGCCGAACCTGCCCACACGGACAGCCGGTCCTCACGCTAGCCTCAGCCACCCAAGCGAGCGGGGAGGAACCGTGATGAGCGAAGAGGTTCGGCCGACCGGCAAGGCCGCGGACCACGAACGGACGTATGACCTCGTGCTCTTCGGCGCGACCGGGTTCGTCGGCGCGCTGACCGCCGAGTACCTCGCCGCGCACGCCCCGGCGGGCTGCCGGTGGGCCCTCGCGGGGCGGAGCCTGGCGAAGCTGGAGCGGCTGCGCGAGCGGCTCGCCGCCCTCGAACCGGCCTGCGCGGACCTGCCCCTGCTGGTCGCCGACGCCGAGGACGCCGGGGCGCAGCGCGAACTGGCCGCCTCCACGCGGGTGCTGGCCACGACCGTGGGGCCGTACGTCTGGTACGGGGCCGGGCTGGTCGCGGCCTGCGCCGCGGAGGGCACCGACTACGTCGACCTCACCGGCGAGCCCGAGTTCGTGGACCGGATGTACGTCGACCACGACGCGCGGGCCCGCGAGACCGGCGCCCGCATCGTCCACGCCTGCGGGTTCGACTCGATCCCGGCCGACCTCGGCGCGTACTTCACGGTCGGACAGCTGCCGGCCGGGGTGCCGTTGACCGTGGACGGGTTCCTGCGCTCCAACGCCCTCTTCTCGGGCGGCACCTTGACCACGCTGCTCACCTCGCTGGGCCGCGGTCCGCAGAACCTGGCCGCCGCCCGCGCCCGGCGGCTGCACGAGCCCCGACTGCCGGGCCGGCGGGTGCGCGGGCCCGTGGGCGCGCCGCGCTTCAGCCGGGAGACCGGCGCGTGGGCACTGCCGCTGCCCACGCTGGACCCCCGGATCGTGGCCCGGTCCGCGGCCGCGCTGGAGCGCTACGGCCCCGACTTCCGCTACCGGCACTACGCCTCCGTACGGCACCTGCCCTTCGCCGTGGGCGGTACGGCGGCGGTCGGCGGGGTGGCGGTGCTGGCCCAGGTCCCGCCGGTGCGCCGGTGGCTCGCGGACCGCTGGGAGCCGGGCCGGGGCCCGGACGCGGAGCGGCGGGCGCGCAGCTGGTTCAGCGTCCGGTTCGTGGGCGAGGGCGGCGGCCGCCGGGTCTTCACCGAGGTCTCGGGCGGCGACCCGGGGTACGGGGAGACCGCGAAGATGCTGGCCGAGTCGGCGCTCTGCCTCGCCTACGACTCCCTGCCCGAGGTCTCCGGACAGCTGACCACCGCCGTGGCGATGGGCGACGCACTGCTGGACCGGCTCCAGAAGGCGGGCATCCGCTTCCGGGTGGCGGCCGAGGAGTAGGGGCTCCCGGGACGGCGGCGGCGAGGCGGCGGGGCGGCCCGGGCCCCGTCGGTCAGCCGGTGGCTTCGCGCAGGGCGCGCCGGCACAGCGAGTCGGCGTGCCGGGTGGTCTCCGGGATGCGGAAGCGGGGGCTCAGCGCGAGGGCGTGCGCGCAGGCGTTGTCCAGCGAGACCCGGTGGCCGACGGAGACGTACACGGGCTTGATCCCGTCCTGCGTGCGCAGCGCCCGCCCGACCACGTCGCCCTCGGCCGCGCGCAGCGGGGCCGCGTCCCCGCGCCGGGCGCCCGGTTCCTCGTACGTGAAGGTGAACGGGTTCTTCGCGATGCCGATGGCGGGCAGCCCGGTGACCACGCCGAGGTGGCAGGCCAGTCCGAAGCGGCGCGGGTGGGCGAGGCCGTAGCCGTCGCAGACGACGAGGCCGGGCGTGACGGTCAGCGCGTCCAGGGCGGCGAGTACGGTCGGCAGCTCGCGGAAGGCGAGCAGTCCCGGCACGTACGGGAAGCTGACGCGCCCGACGGAGGTGGCCTCCTCCACCACCCGCAGGGTGGCCGCGTCGAGCACGACGGCCGCGGCGGCCACCAGGTCGCGCTCGTCGTCGTAGGCGACGTCCACCCCCGCGACCAGCCCTTCGCCGGGCGGGGGGCCTGTCTCGGTCAGTACGACGCGGGCGCGCAGTTCGTCTTGTATCGCCTTGGCCTCGGCCTCGTCGGCGGGGGTCTTCGCACTCGTCATAGTGGTGCGAGAGTAGCCTGGCGATCATGTTCGTCATGGAGCTCACCTACACCGCGCCCCTCGAATCCGTCGAAGAGGAGATGGACGCGCACATCGCCTGGCTGGACGGCTATTACGCGGCCGGTGTCTTCCTCGCCTCGGGCCGCAAGGTCCCGCGCGACGGCGGCGTGATCCTGGCCGGCGGAGTCTCCCGCGCCGAGGTCGAGAGGATCGCGGCCTCGGACCCCTTCGCCCTCGCCGGTGTCTGCTCCTACCGGATCATGGAATTCATCGCGACGAAGACGTCGGGGGACCTGGCGACGGTCCGGGAGAACCCCGCGCTCTAGGCCGTCTCTTTCGGATCTTGCCGGTTAAGCCCGCGTCGTCCGGTGCCGTGCATCGCAAGGCGGAGAGGCTCCCGATTACTGGACGTCCTCGGGTGCC
>NZ_JBSGXB010000308.1:0-8768 GCF_053609185.1 Streptomyces sp. NPDC054956
GCGCCGGGTGCGGCAGCGGGTCGCCTTCGCCGTAGAAGGCGAGCAGGCGCGGGACGTCCACCTCCCGGTCGTACATCTGCCGCCGCTCGGCGTGCCACGGCACGTCCGCGGCGAGCCGTTCGAACAGCGCGTCGGCGCCCGAAAGCCAGCCCGGCCGGTGGTCCACCCAGGCCCCGGCGCCCAGTTCCGTACGCCGCAGGCCCGCCGTCGGGCCGAGCCGGATCTCGTCGTCCTGGTCGAAGAGGGAGCCCTGGAGTGCGTGCATGACTCCAGCCTAGCGCGTCTATCGAACATATGCTCGAACACATCACGCCGACTCGCTTTCGCTTACGAAATGTCCCGGACGGGTGGTCCGCAGCCCCACGAAGACAGGCCCTTCGCGTCCCCCACCGGCCTTTCGACGGGCGTTTCCTGGAAGAGGTCGGAGCGAGACCGGGCACCGGCCCCCAGCACCGCAGCAACTGCGGACGAGTAGTCCAGCACCGGTCATGAGGAACACGCGATGAGCGTCATCGACGAAGTCACCACCCGCACCGCCCACACGGCCCACACGGCCCGCACCGCCCGCACCGCCCCGACGGCCCACACCGCCCCCGAGGCCGTCCACGAGTCCTACGCCTTCACCTGCCTCGACTGCGGGAACGGCTGGGAGACGCAGTACGACGTCCACCACTACATCGACGGCACCGGCGTCCAGCGCACGCTCTGCACCGTGGACGGCGACCGCGTCCCGTCCCCGCTGACCCGCCCCGAGTGCGCCGCGTGCGGCAGCCACGTGGTCCGCATCCTGCGCGCCGGCACGGTCTCCCACGCCCGCAGGGCCATGACGAGCGGCGCCCGCCCCCTGGTGATCCCCTCCTTCCTGTCCCTGCTGCAGGGAGGCAAGTGACCGCCATGAGCACGGACACCGTCCCCGCCGCACCCCCCACCTCCCCCACCTCCCCCGCCGAACCCGAGGAGCCCGAGGAGCTCCGCGCATTCGAACCCCCGGCCTCCTGGCCGGACGGGCTCAGCACCGCCGAGGCGCACCGCCTCCTGAAGGAGCACGGTCCGAACGAGATCGCCGAGGAACACAAGAACCCGCTGCGGGAGTTCCTCGGCTACTTCTGGGCCCCCATCCCCTGGATGATCGAGACGGCCCTGGTCCTCTCGATCGTCGTCCAGCACTGGGTGGACGTCGTCATCATCGGCGTGCTGCTCGTCGTCAACGGTGTGGTCGCCTTCATGGAGGAGCACGAGGCCGCCAACGCCATCGCCGCCCTCAAGCAGCGTCTCGCCACCGAGGCCCGCGTCCTGCGCGACGGGGTCTGGCGCACGGAGGCCGTCCGCGAACTGGTCCCGGGCGACATCGTCCGGGTCCGGCTCGGGGACGTCGTCCCCGCCGACGTACGGGCGCTCGGCGCGGGCACCCTCGAGGTGGACCAGGCCGCCCTCACCGGCGAATCCCTGCCCGTCGAGCGCGGCCGCGGCGAAACCCTGTACTCCGGCTCCGTCATCGTGCGCGGCGAGACCGACGCCGTCGTCGAAGGCACCGGAGCCAACAGCTTCTTCGGCAGGACCACCGCCCTCGTCGGCGAGGCCGGTACGGTCAGCCACCTCCAGCAGGCCGTTCTGAAGATCGGCAACTACCTGATCCTGCTGGCCGTCGCCCTGGTCACCCTCACCGTCGTCGTCTCCGTGGCACGCGGCAACCCGGTGCTCTCCGTCCTGGAGTTCGCGCTCGTCGTCGTCATCGCCTCCGTCCCGGTGGCCCTGCCCGCCGTCATGTCCGTGACCCTCGCCGTCGGCGCCCGCAACCTCGCCAAGCGCGGAGCGGTGGTCTCCAACCTGCCCGCAGTCGAGGAACTGGGCAGCATCGACATCCTGTGCTCCGACAAGACCGGCACCCTCACCGAGAACCGCCTCGCGATCCTGGACCCCTGGGTCCCGGACGGCGTCGACCAGGACGACCTGCTCGGCTCCGCCGCGCTCGCCTCCCGTGCCGAGAACGGCGACCCGATCGACCGGATCGTCATCTCCACCGCCACCGACCGGCTCGCCGGCACCGACACGGGCTGGGCGCACCACGCCCCCGTCACCGACTTCGTCCCCTTCGACCCGGTCACCAAGCGCACCGAGGCCACGGTCGGCTTCGGTCCCGGCCCCGGCCCGGCGCCCGGCACGTACCACGTCAGCAAGGGCGCCCCGCAGGTCATCGCGCGGCTCTGCGACGGCGACCCGGCCGCCGAGCACGTCGCCGACATCGCCGACGCCTTCGCGGCCCGCGGCTTCCGCTCGCTCGGCGTGGCCCGCACCGACGCCTCGGGCGCCTGGCGCCTGCTCGGCATCCTCCCGCTGGCCGACCCGCCGCGCGAGGACACCGCCGACACGGTGGCCGCCGCGAACGGACTGGGCGTCTCGGTCAAGATGGTCACCGGCGACCAGGTGGCGATCAGCCGGGAGCTGGCCCGCCAGATCGGGATGGGCGACAACATCCTCAACACCCACGCCCTGGACGACGACAAGCCCGAGGCGGAGCTCGCCGAACTCGTCGAGATCTCCGACGGTTTCGCGCAGGTCTTCCCGGAACACAAGTACCGCATCGTCAAGATGCTCCAGGAGCGCGGCCACATCGTCGGCATGACCGGCGACGGGGTCAACGACGCCCCGGCGCTCAAGCAGGCCGACGCCGGCATCGCCGTGGCCGACGCCACGGACGCCGCGCGGGCCGCCGCCGACGTGGTGCTGCTGACCCCGGGCCTGTCCGTGATCAGCCACGCGATCGGCCAGGCACGGGAGATCATCCAGCGGATGGTGAACTACGCCACCTACCGCATCACGGAGACCATCCGGGTGCTCGGCCTGATCACCCTGACGATCGTCGCGTACAACTTCTTCCCGGTCACCGCGATGATGATCGTGCTGCTGGCCCTGCTCAACGACGGCGCGATCCTGACGATCGCCTACGACAAGGTGCGCGGCTCGCACAAGCCCGTGACCTGGGACATGCGCAGGGTGCTCACCGTCGCGACGGTACTGGGCACGGTCGGTGTCGCCGAGACCTTCCTGCTCTTCGTGCTCGGCCGCGACGTCTTCCACCTGAGCGACGGCCTGATCCACTCGCTGGTCTACCTGAGCCTGTCGGTCTCCGGCCAGCTGACCATCTTCGTGACCCGCACCAAGGGCCGGTTCTGGACCTCCCCGGCCCCGGCGAAGCCCCTCGTCATCGCGGTCTGCGCGGCCCAGGCCATCGCCACCCTCGTCACGGTGCTCGGCATCGGCATGACCCCGCTCGGCTGGGGCTGGGCCGCCGCCGTCTGGGGCTACGCGATCTGCTGCTTCCTCCTGGAGGACCAGCTCAAGCTCGCCGCCCACTGGTTCCTGGACCGGCGTCCGAGCGCCCGGGCCGCCGCCACCCACTGACGGCGACCGCCTTCCGCCGAGGCTCAGTCCCGTCCGGACCGGTTCCGGGCGGGACTCCCCCGTGTCGCGTGCCGGGCGGGGGGCGGTCCCGATGGCAGGGTGCTCGTACGGGACCGGACGAAGACGCCAATTTCGGACACCGCAGCAGAACAGGAAGGAGGAGCCGTGGAGTGGACCGCAGCCGCCCGCGCCCCGCACCGCTACGCCCCGGTCACCTGGGACCGGATCGCGGCCGCCTCGTGCCTGCTGGTCACCGTCCCCTTCGAGGTCTACGCCGAACTGGACCACGAGTCCTGGGCCAGCCACCCCGTGCCGCGCTGGCTCGGCATCCTCGTCTCCTGTGCCGCGCTGCTCTGGCGCCGTACGCGCTTCCCGGCCGCCGCCCTCGTGGTGCTGGCCGCGACCGCGCTCAGCGCGAAGTTCACCGCCCTGTTCTTCCTCGCCTACGCCGCCGGCCGCCACCAGCGCACCGCCTGGGCCTGGTGGTTCGGGGCGGCGGCCACCGCCGAGCTGATCACGCTCAGCGCACTGGGCTTCGGCCCGCCGCTGGTACGGGACAACTCCCCTTCCAGCCTGGCCCTGCTCGCCTCGGCCGTGTTCATGACCGTCATGGTCGGTGTGACCCGCGGCCGGCACATGGCGGAGCGGGCCGCGGCCGAGGAGGTGGCCAGGGAGCGGGCGGCCGAGGCGGTCAACGCCGAACGCCGCAGGCTCGTAAGGGAGTTCCACGATCTGCTCGGCCACGACGTGGCGCTGCTGAACATCCTGGTCGAGTCGCTGCGGAGCTCCGTGGGCGGCCGGGACCCGGGAGCCGACGGGCTGCTCGACGCGGCGCAGCGGCAGTGCCGGTCCGCGTCGGACCACCTGCGGGGCATGACCGCCGTACTGCGGCTGCGGGAACTGGACACGCCCGCGGCGGGCGGGCTCGACGCGCTGAGCCGCTCGCTCGACAGCGTCCGCGCGGCGGGGGTCGACGTACGGCTCGGGGACGGATTCGCCGAGGCGTTCGGGCGGCTGCCGGCCGCGCACCGGGAGGCCGCCCACCGGGTGGTCACCGATGGCCTGACCAACATCCTGCGCTACGCGCCCGGTTCGGCGGTGCGGCTGGCCCTGCGGACGGACCCGGCCGGCTGGACCCTCGACGTGGAGAACGGCCCGCCGGGCGCGCCCGTACGGTCGGTCGCGCCGGGCACCGGCCTCGGGCAGGCCGGGCTCCGCGGCCGGCTGGAGTCGCTCGGCGGCGGACTCGAAGCCGGACCGGCCACCGCCGGCGACACCGCGACCGGCGGCCCCGACGACAACGGCAAGGGCGGCGGCTATCTGCTGCGGGCCCACGCCCCCTACCCGCGCACAGGACAGGAAAGAGGAGAACGGTGATCCGCATCGTGGTCGTCGACGACGAGGACGTCATCCGCGCGGGACTGAAGACCATCCTCGCCGTCCCGGACGGGATCGAGGTCGTGGGCGAGGCGAGTACGGGATCGCGGGCGCTGGAGGTCGTCGCGGAACGGCTGCCCGACGTGGTCGTGCTCGACCTGGCCATGCCGGACGGGCTCGACGGTGCCGAGACGGCCCGGCTGCTGCGCGAGGGCCATCCGGACCTGGGCATCCTCGTCCTGACCACCATCGCCGACGAGGAGCAGGTCGCCCGGGTCTGGCGGGCTGGCGCCGACGGCTACCTGCTGAAGACGGCCTCGGGCGAGGACATGCGCGAGGCGGTGCGCAGCGCGGCCGAGCACCGCGCCGTGCTCAGCCCCGACGTGATCGCGACCGTGATGAGCCGCTTCGCGACCCACCACCACCCGGCCCCGACCCCCGAGGTCATGGCACGGATCCGCGCCCTCTCCCAGGGCGAGCTGCGCTGCGTGGTCGCCCTCGCCGACGGACTCGGCAACCGCGAGATCGGCGAACGCCTCGGCCTGGCCGAGGGCACGGTCAAGACCCACCTCTCCCGCGCCCTCCACAAGTTCGGGCTCGACAACCGCACTCAGCTCGCCCTCCTCGCCAACGACCAGCGCGAACTCCTCACCGCCCTGCTGCGCTGAACCCGCACCGGCTGGACGCGCAGGTGCTCGTGGGCCCCGGCTGCCGCGATGACCGGCGGCTACTTCAGGTAGGGGCCGGCGGCGCCCACCTTCCCGGGTGCGGCGCCCTGGCCGGGGAGGTCCAGTACGTAGACGCGCAGGTTGCCCTTGCCGGGCGCGGCGACGGTCAGCGTGCCGCCGGTGACGGTCCGCACGTCGCCGGTGACGGCGTCCTTGTACGTGCCGTTGGGGACGCCGGTGTAGGTGGCGCCGCCGGTGACGGTGACGAGGGCGAAGCTGTCCACGCCGGTGGCCGCGTCGGTGTAGCGGCGCTTGAAGGCCATTCCCCCCGAGACGCCCTCGGTGGAGTACTGGCCCATCTGGAGCGCCGGGACGGCCCGGCGGATCTCGTTCAGCCGCTGGAGGTGCTTGACCAGGGGCGATTCGAGGGTGGCGGCGACGGCTCCGGTGGCGGAGCCGACCTTGGAGAAGCCGGTCGCCGTGACCGAACCCGCGATCTTGTCCCCGTAGTAGGCCCGGCCGGTGGTGGCGAGCGGGCAGGTCGGGCCGCAGTCGATCTGCTTGCCGGCCTGGAACTCCGTCTCGGAGCCGTAGTAGAGGGTCGGGATGCCGCGGAAGGTCCACATCAGGGCCATGTTCTCGGCCCAGGCGTCGGTGCCGCCGGCGTAGCGGGTGGAGGATTTACCGGGGCCGAAGTCGTGGCTGTCGACGTAGACCACGTTGTAGGTGGCGTCGTTGTAGCTGTCGTCGGAGTCCTTGCCGTTCTGGAAGGCGTTGTTCGCGTCCCCGAAGTTCATGTGCATGCGCATGTCGATGACGTTCATGCCGGAGGCCATGGCGTGGTCGGGGGCGTGGTAGAGGTTCCCGTTGAGGAAGGCGTTGTTGCTGGTGGGCTGCTTGGCCGGGTCGTTGTCGGTGGTGTACTGCTGGACGGCCGCGGTGGCATCGTCCGCGCTGTACGCCGCCGACTCCTTCCACGTGTAGTACTGGGCCGACTGGTTGGCCGAGCCCCGGTTCCACTTGTCGTTGACGAAGGAGCCGACCTCGCCGAAGACGTAGAAGTCCTTGGCCTTCTGGGCGCCGAACTGCTGGGCCACCCGGCTCTGGATGGCGGGCAGGAAACGCCGGTTCCAGGTGACGCGGGGGATGTGCACGGCGGTGTCGATGCGGAAACCGTCCACGCCCATGTCGATGTACTTGTCGTAGGCGCCGATCAGGTAGTTCTGCACTGCCGGGTTCTCGGTGTTGAAGTCGGCGAGGTCCTCGTGGATCCAGCAGGAACGGGCGTCCTCGCCCTCCCAGTTGCCGATCCAGCACTGGTGGAACAGGGCCTTGGGGAACATCCCCGACGTGGGGTTGGGCCACTGGCAGTTGTAGACGGTGTAGCCCTCGGCGCTCTTGTACGGGGTGGCCGCGCCCCAGTTGAGGCAGGTGTTGCCGGCCGGCTCCGCGGTCGACCAGAGGTCGCCGTTGTAGTACGACTTGCCGCTCTTGGGGTCGACGGTGAGGCCGTCGTACTCGAAGCCGGCCTGCTTCTCGTCGTAGTACCAGGACCACTGCGCGTCGCGCACCCCGTAGACGGTGGGGGTGAACAGGCCCTTGGCACCCCAGCGGGAGCTGTGGTTGTAGACGACGTCCTGGTAGATCTTGACGCCCTTGGCGTGGGCCGCGTCGATGAGGTCCTGGTAGGAGGCGCCGGCCGATTCCAGGCGGGGGTCCACCTTGTAGAAGTCGTAGCCGTGATAGCCGTGGTAGTCGTAGTCGGAGCGGTTGAGTACGACCGGGGTGATCCAGATCGCGGAGAAACCGAGGGCCTTGACGTAGTCCAGCTTCTCGACGAGACCCTTGAAGTCCCCTCGGAACATGGGGTCGTTGTTGGCCGCGTTCCCGGACTTCACGTGCTGGCTGCCGCCGCGGTTGTTTGCGGGGTCGCCGTCGTTGAAGCGGGCGGTGAGCACGAAGTAGATCGGGTCCTTGCGGGGGTCGCCGCCGAGCGGTGCGGAACCGGCCGGGGCCGGGGGCCGGGCACCCGTGGTGGCGAGGGCCGGGGCGGAGGCTGGCGAGAGGTTCCCGGCGGCGTCCACGGCCTTGACGGTGTACGTGTAGTCGGTCCGCTCCTCCAGGCCTGATTCGGTGAGGACGGTGGAGGTGGTGTGGGTGACGGCGGCGCCCTTGGTGCCGCCGGTGCGGGTGACCTGGTAGCCGGTCACGCCCCGGTCGTCGGTGGACGCGTCCCAGGTCACGACCACGGACACATCGGTGGCGGCGGCCTGGACCCTGGTGGGAGCGGTGGGCGCGGTGGTGTCGGGGACCGCAGCGGCGCAGGGGTCTGCGGCGTTCGCCGTGACCTTGGTGTCCTGCACCGTGGACAGGCCCGTGCCGAGGGCGTAGTTCCTGCCGTTGTTGTTGTCCCAGGTGCCGTTGCCGTTGTTGAAGGTGGCGGCGAGCCCGGCGGCCGAGCCCAGGGACACCGTCTTCTTCACCCAGCCCGTGCACGCCGGGTCCATGCCGCTGCCCGGGACGGTGGTCCAGGCTCCGCCGGTCGGCGCCCAGTGCAGGTTGACGGTCGGCCAGCCGACGGTGGTGGTCGAGTAGTAGACGGTGGCGCTCGCGCCGGTGCCGGTACCCGTTCCGGGGTCCGCGGCGCACGGGTCGCTGTGGGCCACCACCCCGTCCTTGACGGTGATCACGCCGGTGCCCAGCGCGTAGTTCCTGCCCCCGTTGTTGTCCCAGGTGCCCTGGCCGTTGTTGAAGGTCGCCTGGAGACCGGCGGCCGAGCCGAGGTTGACGGTCTTCTTCACCCAATCGGTGCAGGCGGCTTCCATTCCGGTACCGGGCACGGTCGTCCAGCTGCCGCCGTCGGGCGCCCAATGCAGGTTGTACGCGGTCCAGTTGCGGGTCCTGGTGTAGTAGAAGACCGTGGCCGTGCCCTCGGCGGCCGCCGACGCCTGCGCGGCGGAGGAGGCGAGCGCGGACGCGGAGACGGGGGTGGGGGCCGAGGCAGGGACACCGGCGGCCGGCAGTGCTGCCGCCAGACACCCGGCGAAGGCCAGGGCCAGGGCCGCCGGCCGCCATCTGAGGCGTGATCGTGTGCGTGATCTCAAGGTCTGCTCCTCGAAGCGGGGCCAACGGCCCTGCGGCTCCACGGCGTTGAAAACTTGCCGCAAGGTTTTGCGGGGAGGCTACTTGCGGTGTCACCAGCACGTGAAGCCCTCGTGAAGCAGAAGTTTCGCCACCGTGAGGGCTTCGGGAACGCGCCGGCCACTCTTTTCGGAAGAAGGGGTGCAATCCCTTGCGGAAATTTTCTCCTCGGGGCCGGGC
>NZ_JBSGXB010000309.1:0-8751 GCF_053609185.1 Streptomyces sp. NPDC054956
AGACAGCCCCGCCCCTTCCCGAAACCGGGGCTCCGCCCCGGACCCCGTACGTGCGCTCCGCGCCCGTGCCCTCAAACGCCGGGCGGGCTGGATTTTCCAGCCCCGCAGGGCCACGCCCACCGCCTCGCGCAGCCCGCGCCGGGAAACGGGTGAGGGGGTGCACCCCGTGATCGGGATGCACCCCCTCGGTGCCACAAGGAGCGGCGGCTGCGGCTACGCGCCGCGCAGGACCGCCCCGGTCCGCTCCCCGGCCAGGGCGACGGCCGCGTCACGCGCAGCCGTCGACTCCTCGGCGGTCAGCGTCCGGTCCGCCGCGCGGAACCGCAGCGCGTAGGCCAGGGACTTCTTCCCCGCACCCACCTGCTCACCCTCGAACACGTCGAACAGCCGCAGGGACTCCAGCAGTTCACCGGCACCGCGGCGCAGCGCGTCCTCCACCGACGAAGCCGGAACCGACGCGTCGACGATCAGCGCCACGTCCTGGGTCGCCACCGGGAAGGAGGAGATCCGGGGCGCCTGGAGCGCCTCGCCGCCGGCCGCCGCGAGGCGGTCGAGGTCGAGCTCCATCGCGCTGGTGCGGGCCGGCAGGCCCATCGCCTTGACGACGCGCGGGTGCAGCTCACCGGCGTGGCCGATGACCGTCTCCACCCCGTCGAGCGTGACGAGCAGCTCGGCGCAGCGGCCCGGGTGCCAGGGACCGTACTGGCCCTGGCGCACCACGAGCTCCGCACCGGCCTCGACGGCCAGCGAGCGCGCGGCCTGGACGGCGTCCGCCCAGTCGGCCGGACGGCCCTTGCCCCACCAGCCGGCCTGCTCGCGCGCACCGGCCAGCACGACCGCGGCGTAGCGCGGCTGCGCGGGCAGGGCCGCGTTCAGGGTGGCGATCTCCTCGTCCGTGGGACGCCGGTCGACGCCGAGGCGTACCGCGACGCCCGGCTGCGCGGCGGCGCGGAAGACCGAGCCGGTCTCGAAGAGCGCGAGGTCGTGGCTGCCCCGGCTGTCGTTGCGGCGCAGCGCGCCGAGCAGACCCGGCAGCAGCGTGGTGCGCAGCGCCGGCTCCTCGTCGGAGATCGGGTTGACCAGCTTGACGACCTGGCGGGAGGCGTCGTGCGCGGGCAGCTGGAGCTGGTCGAAGACGCCCTCCCCGATGAAGGGGTAGCTGAGCGCCTCGACGTAGCCCGCGCCGGCCAGCGCGCGGCCCACCCGGCGGTGCAGCTGCTGCCGGGCGGTCAGACCGCGGCCGGACGGCACCTGCGGGAGGGTGGAGGGAAGGTTCCCGTAGCCCTCCAGCCGGATGACCTCTTCGGCGAGGTCGTTGGGCTCGGCGAGGTCGGGCCGCCACGAGGGGACGGTGACGACGAGCTCGTCCTGGCCGTAGACGTCGCAGCCGACCTCCTGCAGGCGGCGTACGACGGTCTCGCGGCCGTACTCCATGCCCGCGACCTTGTCGGGGTGGTCCGCGCTCATCGCGATGGTGCGCGGGGCTCCGGGCGCGGTGAGCTCGGTGACGCCCGCCTCGGCGGTGCCGCCGGCGAGCAGCACCAGCAGGTCCACGGTGCGCTGCGCGGCCGCGGCCGCGGCCTGCGGGTCGACGCCGCGCTCGAAGCGCTTGGACGCCTCGGAGGACAGCTTCAGGCGGCGGGCGGTGCGCGAGATCGACACGGAGTCGAAGTGCGCGGCCTCGACGACCACGTCGGTGGTGCCGGTGACGACGCCCGTCGAGCCAGAGGGATCAAACGCAGTGGTGACGGAGTCGGCGATCTCCGTGTTGGCGCCGCCCATGACGCCGGCGATCCCGATGGGGCCGCTGTTGTCGGTGATCACCAGGTCCTCGGAGTCGAGCTTGCGCTTGACCCCGTCGAGGGTGGTCAGCTCTTCGCCCTGCTCGGCCCGACGCACACCAATCGGACCGTCGATGCGCGAGCGGTCGTACGCGTGCAGCGGCTGGCCGAGTTCGAGCATCACGTAGTTGGTGATGTCGACGGCGAGCGAGATCGGGCGCATGCCCGCCTTCTGCAGGCGCCGGGTGAGCCAGATCGGGGAGCGCGCCTCCGGGTCGAGGCCGGTCACCGTGCGGGCGGTGAAGCGGTCGCAGCCCAGCGGGTCGTCGATCTTGACCGCGTAGCCGTACGAGTTCGGCGCGGGCACGTCGAGCAGCGCCGGGTCGCGCAGCGGCAGACCGTACGCGGTGGCGGCCTCGCGGGCCACACCGCGCATGGACATGCAGTAGCCGCGGTCCGGGGTGATGTCGATGTCGAGGACCTCGTCGACGAGCTCCAGGAGCGCGATCGCGTCGCTGCCGACCTCGTGCTCGTGCGGCAGCACGATGATGCCGTGCGTGCCGTCGTCGCCCATGCCCAGCTCGTCGCCGGAGCAGATCATGCCGTGCGAGGTACGGCCGTACGTCTTGCGCGAGGCGATCGCGAAGTCGCCGGGCAGCACCGCGCCGGGCAGGACCACGACGACCTTGTCGCCGACGGAGAAGTTCCGGGCGCCGCAGACGATCTCCTGCGGCTCACCGGTGCCGTTGGCCGAGCCGACGTCGACGGTGCAGAACCGGATCGGCTTGCGGAAGCCCTCGAGCTCCTCGATGGTCAGCACCTGGCCGACGACGAGCGGGCCCTTGAGCCCGCCGCCGAGCTGCTCGACGGTTTCGACCTCGAGGCCGGCGTCGACGAGCTTGGCCGCGACGTCGCGACCGGTTTCACCGGCGGGGAGGTCGACGTACTCCCGCAGCCAAGAAAGCGGGACCCGCATCAGATCTCCATCCCGAACGGCCGGGTGAAACGGATGTCACCCTCGACCATGTCTCGCATGTCTTCAACGTTGTGGCGGAACATCAGCATCCGCTCGATGCCGAAGCCGAAGGCGAACCCGCTGTACTTCTCCGGGTCCACACCGCAGGCGATGAGCACCTTCGGGTTGACCATGCCGCAGCCGCCGAGCTCGATCCAGCCCTCGCTGGAGCAGGTACGGCACGGGCGGTCGGGGTTGCCCACCGATTCGCCGCGGCACACGTAGCACTGCATGTCCATCTCGGCGGACGGCTCGGTGAAGGGGAAGAAGTGCGGGCGCAGGCGCGTGGTGGTGCCCTCGCCGAACAGCTCCTGGACCATGTGGTCCATGGTGCCCTTGAGGTCCGCCATGGTCAGGCCCTCGTCCACGGCGAGCAGCTCGACCTGGTGGAAGACCGGGGTGTGCGTCGCGTCGAGCTCGTCGGTGCGGTACACCCGCCCGGGGCAGACGATGTAGACGGGGGGCTTGCGCTCCAGCAGCGAGCGCGCCTGCACCGGGGAGGTGTGGGTGCGCAGCACGACGCCGGACTCGTCGCCTTCGGTGCCCTCGGGGCCCTTGACGAAGAAGGTGTCCTGCATCTGGCGCGCCGGGTGGTCGGGCGTGAAGTTGAGGGCGTCGAAGTTGAACCACTCCGCCTCGACCTCGGGGCCCTCGGCGACCTCGTACCCCATGGCCACGAAGATGTCCGCGATGCGGTCCATAAGCGTGGTCAGGGGGTGCCGGGCGCCGGCGGGCACGCGGTCGTAGGGCAGCGTGACGTCCACCGCCTCCTCGACCAGCACCCGCTCGTCGCGCTCGGCTTCGAGCGCGACCGTGCGGGCCCCGAAGGCCTTGTTCACGGCGCCCCGGGCCTGGCCCACGAGCTTGCCCGCGGTGGCCTTGGCCTGCGGGGGCAGCGCGCCGATCTCGCGGTTGGCGAGCGCCAGGGGCGAGCGGTCGCCCATGTGCGCGGTCTTCGCCTCCCGGAGCTCGTCGAGGTCGCCGGCGGCGGCGAAGGCGGCGAGCGCCTCGTCCCGCATGCGCTCGATCTCATCCGGTTTCAGTGCCTCGACCTCAACAGGGTCGTACGACTTGTTCGGTGCCGACATCTCTTCCCGTACTTCCGATGGCTGGCTGGTGGGTCCCCCGCGCGACGCGCAGGGCGCGCTCGGCACAAGGACACAAAGGTGCCAAAGGTCGAGTCTAAAGGTCGCCGGGGGCTGAGGGGCCCGTGGGCCGCCTGCCGAGACGCTCCGCAGGGCTACTGCGTGAGGTAGGCCGGCGCGCCGACGGGCAGGATAAATCGGAACTCGGCGCCGCCTCCGGGGCCGCGGCCGACCGTGATGGTGCCGCCGTGGGCTTCCACGATGCCCTTGACGATGTACAGGCCCAGGCCGGTACCGCCGCGCTTGCTGCCCCGCCAGAAGCGGGTGAAGACGCGCTTCATCGACTCTTCGGGGATTCCGGGGCCCTCGTCGGTCACGGTGACGGCGGTTCCCTTCTCGGTCTTCCCCGCTGCGTTCGCGAAGCTGGTCGGCGTCACGTCGATGGTGACCGTTCCTTCGCCGTGTCGCACCGCATTTTCGAGCAGGTTGCCGAGGATCTGGTCGATCTTGTCCGGGTCCGCCCACAGATCGGGCAGTGGCCGGCTCACGCTGACGACGAACCGCTCGGGGGCCTGCCCGTTCGCGGTGAGCGCCTGGACGTGGCGGCCCACGGCGGTGGCGATGTCCACCGGCTGGCGGCGCACCTCCAGGCGGCCCGAGTCGATGCGCGAGATGTCCAGGAGCTCGGCGATGAGCCGGGTCACGCGGTTGGCGTCGGCGTCGACGGTCTCCAGCATCAATCGCTTCTGGTCGTCGGTGAACCGCTCCCACTTGGCGAGCAGCGTCGCCGTGAACCCCTTCACGGAGGTCAGCGGGGAGCGCAGCTCGTGCGCGACGGTGGCGATCAGCTCGGCGTGGCTGCGCTCGGTGCGCCGGCGGGCCTCGGTGCCCCGCAGGGTGACCACGAGGCGGCGCAGCGGGCCGGTGGGGTGGGTGCGCACGTACCGGGCGGAGACGAGCACCTCGCGGCCGCCGGGGAGCAGCAGGTTGCGCTCGGGCTGTCCGCGCCGGGTGGCGAGGCCGCCGTAGGGGTCGGTCAGCGCCCACCAGCGGCGGCCCTCGAGGTCCTCCAGCGGGAGCGCCCGCTCGATCCCCTCGCCGAGCGCCTCGCAGGCCACGCGGGCGGTGATGCGGGCGGCGGCGGAGTTGAAGCAGATGACGCGGCCGGTGTCGTCGGCGATGACGAGCCCGTCGGGCAGGTCGTCGGGGTCGATGCCGAGCCCGGCGAACTCCCCGTCCGGACATGTCGCAGCCGGATCGGCCGCGGCCCCCGGTTCGTGCGCGGGACGGCCGTGTGCGGCCCGGCCGGGCTGTGCGGGCACGGGCTGTGCGGGCACGGGCTGGGGCGACGCGGGCTGTGTCGAAGCGGGCTGTGCGGGCACCTTGGCCGCCTCGGCCCGCTGGGGCACCGTCGCCAGGATGGGTGCCCCGGCCGCCTCGGCGGCCGCCGGCGAGCTGTTCGTACCGACGGTCATGTCCCCGTACCCCACATCTCCGAGTAGCGCAGTGGGCCCCCGGGCCGCCACATTACTAGCTGGGGGTCACGGAGCGGCACCCTCCGGGCGCCCGCTGTGCACGCGCGGAGGCGTAGAGGCACACGGCGGCGGCCGTCGCGAGGTTCAGGCTCTCGGCCTTTCCGTGGATCGGGACCCTGACCACGGCGTCGGCGAGCGCCCTGGTCTCCTCGGGCAGGCCCCAGGCCTCGTTGCCGAAGATCCAGGCCGAGGGGGTGCCCATGGTGCCCGCGTCGAGCTCCGCGTCGAGGTCGTCCTCGCCGGCCCCGTCGGCGGCGAGGATGCGCACGCCGGCCGCGCGCAGCCCTTCCACGGCCTGCTCGACGGGCACGCCGACGGCCACCGGGAGGTGGAAGAGGGAGCCCACGGAGGCCCGTACCGACTTGGGGTTGTACAGGTCCACGGAGGCGTCGGTCAGCACCACGGCGTCGGCTCCGGCGGCGTCCGCGCAGCGCAGCACCGTACCGGCGTTGCCGGGGTCGCGGACGTGCGCGAGGACGGCGACCAGCTTGGGCTCGGCCTTGAGGATCTCCTCGAAGGGCGAGTCGAGGAAGTGGCAGACGCCGACCAGGCCCTGCGGGGTGACCGTCTGCGAGACCTCGGCGAGCACCTCGTCGGAGGCGTAGTGGACGCGGGCTCCGGCGGCGTACGCGGCGTCGACGATGTCGGCGTAGCGCTCGGCGGCCTCGACGGTGGCGAACAGCTCGATCAGGGTCGAGGCGCCCCCGGCTCCCCGGTGCTCGACGGCCTCGCGCACGGCCTGCGGGCCCTCGGCGATGAAGCGCCGCTCCTTGGTGCGGAAGTTGCGCCGCGCCAGTCGCCTGGCGGCGGCCACCCGCGTGGATCGGGGGGAGATCAGCTCGGCGGGGGTACCCATGGCGGTCGGCTCGCTTCCGTACGTACAGCGGGTGGAACTCGATCGAACTCAGTCGAAATCGGTGATCAACGCACCGGACCCGCAGGCGCGGGGCCTGCGGGTCCGGGCAAGTTACTGCAGCCTTGAAGGCGTACTGCTTAGGCAGCGACCTTCGGGGCGTTGACGTCGGCCGGGAGGGCCTTCTGCGCGACCTCGACCAGCGCGGCGAACGCGTTGGCGTCGTTGACGGCCAGCTCGGCGAGGATCTTGCGGTCCACCTCGATGTTGGCGGCCTTCAGACCCTGGATGAGGCGGTTGTACGTCATGCCGTTCTGGCGGGCAGCGGCGTTGATGCGCTGGATCCACAGCTGACGGAAGTCGCCCTTGCGCTTCTTGCGGTCGTTGAAGTTGTAGACCAGCGAGTGGGTGACCTGCTCCTTGGCCTTGCGGTACAGGCGCGAACGCTGACCGCGGTAGCCGGAGGCCGCCTCGAGGATTGCCCGGCGCTTCTTGTGGGCGTTTACTGCCCGCTTGACGCGTGCCACTTTTTACTCCTTGTAGCGGGGCCGTGGTGGTTCTTCACACGGCCCGAATTCGATGGGGTCCCGGTCCTGACGCTCATCCGCTCCCGGCACGGGAGCGGAGAACATCACTTGCCGAGAAGCTTCTTGATCTTCGCGGCGTCGCCGGGGGCCATCTCCGCGGTGCCGGTCAGGCGGCGGGTGACACGGGACGACTTGTGCTCGAGCAGGTGGCGCTTGCCGGCGCGCTCGCGGAGCACCTTGCCGGAGCCGGTGATCTTGAAGCGCTTCTTGGTCCCGCTGTGCGTCTTGTTCTTCGGCATAGCGCCGTTATCTCCTCGTCGGTGGCGCTCCCACCGGTCCTGTAGGGGACCGGCTCGCGGGAGCGTCATGTTGTGTCGGTGATCCGAGACGGGCTGCCTCGGAATCAGGCCTCGGCAGGAGCCTCGTGAGAGGCGACTGCCTCGTCGGCGGCATCCTCGGCTGCTTCGGCTGCTTCGTCGGAAGCGACCTCGGCGACCTCGGTGTCGGCGTTCTCGGCCTCGAACTCGGCGTCCTCGGAGAGGGCCTCGTCGTCGGTGAGGGCGACACCCTGGCGCTCGGCCTTACGGGCGGCCTGCGCCTCGCGGGCTTCGGCCATCGCCTCGGTCTTCTTCTTGTGCGGACCGAGGACCATGATCATGTTTCGGCCGTCCTGCTTCGGGTTCGACTCGATAAACCCGAGGTCCTCGACGTCCGAAGCGAGGCGCTGCAGCAGTCGGTAGCCGAGTTCCGGCCTGGACTGCTCGCGACCACGGAACATGATCGTGATCTTGACCTTGTCGCCCTGCTTGAGGAACCGAACGACGTGACCCTTCTTGGTGTCATAGTCGTGCGGGTCGATCTTCGGCCGGAGCTTCATTTCCTTGATGACCGTGTGCGCCTGGTTCTTGCGCGCCTCACGGGCCTTCATGGCCGACTCGTACTTGAACTTGCCGTAGTCCATGAGCTTGCAGACCGGCGGGCGTGCGGACGCCGCGACCTCGACCAGGTCGAGGTCGTACTCCTGCGCGAGCTCAAGCGCCTTGGCAAGCGGCACGATGCCGACCTGCTCGCCGCTGGGACCGACGAGTCGTACCTCGGGAACGCGAATCCGGTCGTTGATGCGGGGCTCGGTGCTGATGGATCCTCCTCGGTAGCACCACACGGCTGCCTGGAGGACAGCCGCTGACGTTATTTCCGTCAGACCGACCGCGGCGGAGAATGAAAAAAGCCCCGCCGGGCACAGGCAGGGGCTCCAAAACAACCGGAGCACCGCCGCGTGCGAACCGCGGGGCGCAGACTCGGGCAGCTTTCCATCGTCCGTACGGAACGATGGATGCCGCCTGACCGGTGACCCGCCTCCCGTGAGGGTGGTCGGGTGGGAGAATCGGAGCCTCCACTTGTGGCCGGGCACATAAGTGTCCGGCCGGTCGAAGTACATACTAGCACCCGCGTTGCAAGCCCGCCGCACGGCATATCGTGGGGCACATGACTGACGCGACGCCCTCCGGTTCCACGGCTGATTCCCCCGACACGCCCGACTACGACGACATGACCCGCGACATCGCGGACGTGCCCGCCGTCGAGGTCATCACCACGGTGGCCGTCCACCTGCTCAGCGCGGCGGCGGTCAACCTGGGCCTGGACAAGCCCGACTCCGAGCACAAGGACCTCGACGAGGCCCGCAAGCTGATCACCGCCCTGGCCGGCCTGGTCACCGCGAGCGCCACCGAGATCAGCTCCTTCCACGCCGCCCCGCTGCGCGACGGCCTGAAGTCCCTCCAGCTCGCCTTCCGCGAGGCCTCGCTGGTGCAGGACGAGCCGGGGCAGGGCCCGGGCGAGAAGTTCACGGGTCCCGTCTACGCGTAATCCGGAGAACCGAGAAGGGGGGGTGCCCGGCGGCGGGCCCGGGGCGCCCCCCCGGGGGGATAAAAAAAAAAAACCCCACCCCACAACAA
>NZ_JBSGXB010000310.1:0-8746 GCF_053609185.1 Streptomyces sp. NPDC054956
TGCCGCACTTCGTTGTGCGGACCGATGAGGGGTCCCGGCCGGGGCCGGGGGTACTGCGAGTTACACGGTGATGGAGCGGTCCGTCGGCTTGACCGGGTACGGGAGGGCGCTGGTGCCGGTCAGGAAGCGGTCCACGCCGCGGGCGGCCGAGCGGCCCTCCGCGATGGCCCAGACGATCAGCGACTGGCCGCGGCCAGCGTCACCGGCGACGAAGACGCCGTCGACGTTGGTCGCGTACGAGGCATCGCGCTCGATGTTGCCGCGCGCGTCCATCGCCAGGCCGAACTGCGCGACCAGGCCGTTCTCCTGGTCGGTGCCGGTGAAGCCCATCGCCAGGGTGACCAGCTGCGCGGGGAGGACGCGCTCGGTTCCGGGCTTCTGCTCCAGCTTGCCGTCCTTGAACTCCACCTCGACGAGGTGCAGGGCCTGGACGTTGCCGTCCTCGTCGCCCTCGAAGTGGGTGGTGGAGACGGAGTAGATCCGCTCGCCGCCCTCCTCGTGGGCCGAGGTGACCTTGTACAGCATGGGGAACGTCGGCCAGGGCTGGCCGGCGGTCCGGTCCTCGGAGGGACGCGGCATGATCTCCAGCTGCGTGACCGAGGCCGCGCCCTGGCGGTGGGCGGTGCCCACGCAGTCCGCGCCGGTGTCGCCGCCGCCGATGACGACCACGTGCTTGCCCTCGGCGGTGATGGGGGGCGCCATGAAGTCGCCCTCCTGCACCTTGTTCGCGAGGGGCAGGTACTCCATGGCGAAGTGGATGCCCTTGAGCTCGCGGCCCGGGACCGGCAGGTCGCGGGAGACGGTCGCGCCCGCCGCGATGACCACCGCGTCGAACCGCTTGCGCAGGTCGGTGGCGGTGATGTCGCGGCCGACCTCGACACCGGTGCGGAACTTGGTGCCCTCCGCGCGCATCTGCTCGATGCGGCGGTTGATGTGCACCTTCTCCATCTTGAACTCGGGGATGCCGTAGCGCAGCAGGCCGCCGATGCGGTCCGCGCGCTCGTACACGACCACGGTGTGGCCGGCCCGGGTCAGCTGCTGGGCGGCGGCCAGACCGGCCGGGCCCGAGCCGATGACGGCGGCCGTCTTGCCGGACAGGCGCTCCGGCGCCTGCGGGGTGACGTCGCCGTTGTCCCACGCCTTGTCGATGATCGAGACTTCGACGTTCTTGATCGTGACGGCCGGCTGGTTGATGCCGAGGACGCAGGCGGACTCGCACGGCGCCGGGCACAGCCGCCCGGTGAACTCCGGGAAGTTGTTCGTCGCGTGCAGACGCTCGGAGGCGGCGGTCCAGTCCTCGCGGTACGCGAAGTCGTTCCACTCCGGGATCAGGTTCCCGAGCGGGCACCCGTTGTGGCAGAACGGGATGCCGCAGTCCATGCAGCGGCCGGCCTGCTTGCTGATGATCGGGAGCAGCGAGCCCGGAACGTAGACCTCGTTCCAGTCCTTGAGGCGCTCGGCCACGGGACGGGTGCAGGCGGTCTCGCGCGGGGTGGTGAGGAAGCCCTTCGGGTCAGCCATTGGTCGCCGCCTCCATCATCTTCTCAGTGGTCTCGGACTCGGAGAGTCCGGCCAGCTCAGCGGCGTCCTTGGCGGCGAGCACTGCCTTGTAGGTGGTCGGGATGATCTTGCTGAAGCGGGCCGCCGAGGCGGTCCAGTCAGCCAGGAGCTTCGCGGCCACGGTCGAGCCGGTCTCCTCCTCGTGGCGGCGCACCACGTCGTGCAGCCACAGCGCGTCGGCGTCGGAGAGGGCTTCGACCGCACCCGCGTTGCCGACGTTGACGTTGTTCGGGTCGAGGTCGACGACGTACGCGACGCCGCCCGACATGCCGGCCGCGAAGTTGCGGCCCGTCTCGCCGAGGACGACCGCGGTACCGCCGGTCATGTACTCGCAGCCGTGGTCGCCCACGCCTTCCGAGACGACCAGGGCGCCGGAGTTGCGGACGCAGAAGCGCTCGCCGGTGCGGCCGCGCAGGAACAGCTCGCCGCCGGTGGCGCCGTAGCCGATCGTGTTGCCCGCGATGGTCGAGTACTCGGCCAGGTGGTCGGCGCCGCGGTCCGGGCGGACCACGACGCGGCCGCCGGAGAGGCCCTTGCCGACGTAGTCGTTGGCGTCGCCCTCCAGGCGGAGCGTCACGCCGCGCGGCAGGAAGGCACCGAAGGACTGGCCGGCGGAGCCGGTGAAGGTCAGGTCGATGGTGTTGTCGGGCAGGCCCGCGCCACCGAACTTCTTCGTGACCTCGTGGCCGAGCATGGTGCCGACCGTGCGGTTGATGTTGCGGATCGCGACCTGGGCGCGGACCGGCTGGGCGTTCTCGGCGGAGTCCGCGTTCAGCGCGTCGGCGGCGAGCTTGATGAGCTCGTTGTCGAGCGCCTTCTCCAGACCGTGGTCCTGCTCGATCAGGGCGTGGCGGACCGCGCCCTCGGGCAGCTCCGGCACGTAGAAGAGCGGCTCCAGGTCGAGACCCTGCGCCTTCCAGTGCGTGACGGCCTTGCTGGTGTCGAGGAGCTCGGCGTGACCGACGGCCTCCTCGATCGTGCGGAAGCCCAGCTCGGCGAGGAGCTCGCGCACCTCCTCCGCGATGAACTCGAAGAAGTTGACGACGAACTCGGGCTTGCCGGAGAAGCGGTCGCGCAGGACCGGGTTCTGGGTGGCGATGCCGACCGGGCAGGTGTCCAGGTGGCAGACGCGCATCATGACGCAGCCGGAGACGACGAGCGGCGCGGTCGCGAAACCGAACTCCTCGGCGCCGAGCAGCGCGGCGATGATGACGTCGCGGCCGGTCTTGAGCTGGCCGTCCGTCTGGACCACGATGCGGTCGCGCAGCCCGTTGAGCAGCAGGGTCTGCTGGGTCTCGGCGAGGCCGAGCTCCCAGGGACCGCCCGCGTGCTTCAGCGAGGTGAGCGGGGAGGCGCCCGTACCGCCGTCGTGGCCGGAGATGAGGACGACGTCCGCGTGGGCCTTGGAGACACCCGCGGCGACCGTACCCACGCCGACCTCGGACACCAGCTTCACGTGGATGCGGGCGGCCGGGTTGGCGTTCTTGAGGTCGTGGATCAGCTGAGCCAGGTCCTCGATGGAGTAGATGTCGTGGTGCGGCGGCGGGGAGATCAGACCGACACCCGGGGTGGAGTGACGGGTCTTGGCGACCCACGGGTAGACCTTGTGGCCGGGCAGCTGGCCGCCCTCGCCGGGCTTGGCACCCTGCGCCATCTTGATCTGGATGTCGTCCGCGTTGACCAGGTACTCGCTCGTGACACCGAAGCGGCCGGAGGCGACCTGCTTGATGGACGAGCGGCGCGCCGGGTCGTACAGGCGGTCCGGGTCCTCGCCGCCCTCACCGGTGTTGGACTTGGCGCCCAACTGGTTCATGGCGATGGCGAGGGTCTCGTGCGCCTCCTTGGAGATGGAGCCGTACGACATGGCGCCGGTGGAGAAGCGCTTGACGATGTCGGCGACCGACTCGACCTCGTCGATGGAGATCGACGGCCGGTCCTCCGTCTTGAAGCCGAACAGGCCGCGGAGCGTCATGAGGCGCTCGGACTGCTCGTTCACCCGGTCGGTGTACTGCTTGAAGATGTCGTACCGGCGGTTGCGCGTGGCGTGCTGGAGGCGGAACACCGTGTCCGGGTCGAACAGGTGCGGCTCGCCCTCGCGGCGCCACTGGTACTCGCCGCCGATCTCCAGCGCGCGGTGCGTGGCCGCGATGCCGGAGGCCGGGTACGCCTTGGCGTGGCGCGCGGCCACCTCCTTGGCGATGACGTCCAGGCCGGCGCCGCCGATCTTGGTGGCGGTGCCCTGGAAGTACGCCGCGACGAACTCCTCGTTCAGGCCGACGGCCTCGAACACCTGGGCGCCGCGGTACGAGGCGACCGTGGAGATGCCCATCTTGGACATGACCTTCAGGACGCCCTTGCCGAGCGCGTAGATCAGGTTCTTGATGGCCTGCTCCGGCTCCAGGCCGGACAGGAAGGTACCGGCGCGCAGCAGGTCCTCGACGGACTCCATGGCGAGGTACGGGTTGACCGCGGCCGCGCCGTAGCCGATGAGCAGCGCGACGTGGTGGACCTCGCGGACGTCGCCGGCCTCGACCAGCAGGCCCACCTGGGTGCGCTGCTTGGTGGCGATGAGGTGGTGGTGCACGGCCGAGGTGAGCAGCAGCGACGGGATCGGCGCGTGCTCGGCGTCGGAGTGACGGTCCGAGAGGACGATCAGGTGCGCGCCGTTCTCGATGGCCGCGTCGACCTCGCCGCGGATCTCCTCGAGGCGGGCGGCCAGGGCCTCGCCGCCGCCCGAGACCCGGTACAGGCCCGAGAGGGTGGCGGCCTTCATGCCCGGCATGTCGCCGTCGGCGTTGATGTGTATCAGCTTGGCGAGCTCGTCGTTGTCGATCACCGGGAACGGCAGCGTGACGCTGCGGCAGGACGCGGCGGTCGGCTCCAGCAGGTTGCCCGTGGGGCCGAGGGAGGACAGCAGCGAGGTGACGAGCTCCTCGCGGATGGCGTCCAGCGGCGGGTTGGTGACCTGCGCGAAGAGCTGGGTGAAGTAGTCGAAGAGCAGCCGGGGGCGCTCGGACAGGGCCGCGATCGGGGAGTCCGTACCCATGGAGCCGAGCGGCTCGCCGCCGGTACGGGCCATCGGCGCGAGGATGACGCGCAGCTCTTCCTCGGTGTAGCCGAAGGTCTGCTGGCGGCGGGTGACCGAGGCGTGCGTGTACGCGATGTGCTCGCGCTCGGGGAGGTCCTCGAGCTCGATCTCGCCGGTCTCCAGCCATTCGGCGTACGGGTGCTCCGCGGCGAGCGCGTCCTTGATTTCGTCGTCCTCGATGATCCGCTTCTGGGCGGTGTCGACGAGGAACATCTTGCCGGGCTGCAGGCGGCCCTTGCGGACGACCTTGGCCGGGTCGATGTCCAGGACGCCGACCTCGGAGGAGAGCACGACGAAGTCGTCGTCGGTGACCCAGTAGCGGCCGGGGCGCAGGCCGTTGCGGTCGAGGACCGCGCCGACCTGGGTGCCGTCGGTGAAGGTGACGCAGGCGGGGCCGTCCCACGGCTCCATCTGCGTGGAGTGGTACTTGTAGAACGCGCGGCGGGCCGGGGCCATGGAGGTGTGGTTCTCCCACGCCTCCGGGATCATCATCAGCACGCTGTGCGGGAGCGACCGGCCGCCGAGGTGGAGCAGTTCCAGGACCTCGTCGAAGGAGGCGGAGTCGGAGGCGTCCGGGGTGCAGATCGGGAAGATCCGCTCGAGCGCGCCCTCGCCGAAGAGGCCGGAGGCCAGCTGGGACTCGCGGGCCTTCATCCAGTTCCGGTTGCCCTTGACCGTGTTGATCTCGCCGTTGTGCGCGACGAAGCGGTACGGGTGGGCGAGCGGCCAGGACGGGAAGGTGTTCGTCGAGAACCGGGAGTGGACCAGGGCGATCGCGGAGGCGAAGCGGCGGTCGGAGAGGTCCGGGAAGAAGGGCTCGAGCTGGCCGGTGGTCAGCATGCCCTTGTAGACGATGGTCCGGGCGGAGAGCGACGGGAAGTAGACCCCGGTCTCGCGCTCGGCGCGCTTGCGCAGGACGAAGGCCTTGCGGTCGAGCTCGATGCCGCTCGTCCCGTTGGAGACGAAGAGCTGCGAGAAGGCCGGCATGGTGGCGCGGGCGCCGTTGCCGAGCAGGTCCGGGGTGACCGGGACCTCGCGCCAGCCGAGAACCTTGAGGTTCTCCTCGGCGGCGATGGCCTCGATCTGCTCCACGGCGACGGCCTGTGCGGTGCCGTCGGCGGGGAGGAAGGCGATGCCGACGGCGTACGCGCCGGCCTCGGGAAGGTCGAATCCGGCGACCTCGCGCAGGAACGCGTCCGGGACCTGGGAGAGGATGCCGGCGCCGTCGCCGGAGTCGGGCTCGGAGCCGGTGGCCCCGCGGTGCTCGAGGTTCCGCAGTACGGTCAGCGCCTGCTCGACCAGCGTGTGGCTGGCCTCGCCGGTGAGGTTGGCCACAAAGCCGACGCCACAGGCGTCGTGCTCGTTGCGCGGGTCGTACATGCCCTGCTGGGCGGGGCGACCGTCCATGGGCGACCAGGCGGTGTTGCTGAGGCCGGTCGCGGAGTGCGTGGATGCGGAACGCATCGGCTCTCCCGTCGTCGTCGTGGCATATGTGCATAGCCGAGGGACGACGTTGGCCCTCTGCGAAATTTCGTGCAGATTACATGATGACGACAATCCCGAGAAGCGGATATGTCATTCCAGCATGCGGACACTGCCCGAAGCAGATGAGAAGGGACTTTCGCAGGTGTCCGGCGATCGGGACACGGGACGAAGGTCCCGGTGCGGGGCGGGCCTCATTGCCCGGCGCCCAGAGTCTGATGCCCGGCGGACATGGGATCGAAACCGCCGGGTAACTGACTACTTATGTTGCCTACTGCATAGTGTCTCACTCCCTGCGCGGTCAGCCTACGGCTCCGCCGATCCAGGTTCCCAGGATGTACGTCACACCGGCGGCCGCGCCACCCAGGACCAGCTGGCGCATTCCGCTGTACCACCAGGACCGTGCGGTGACCCGGGAGACGACCGCTCCGCAGGCGAAGAGCCCCACCAGGGCCAGCAGCACCGCGGGCCACAGGGTGGTGGCACCGAGCAGGTACGGCAGTACGGGGATCAGCGCGCCCAGGGCGAAGGAGCCGAAGGAGGACACGGCGGCGACCATCGGCGACGGCAGGTCGTCGGGGTCGATCCCGAGCTCCTCGCGGGCGTGGATCTCCAGCGCCTGCTCCGGGTCGCGGGAGAGCTGCATGGCCACCTCGCGGGCCAGCGCGGGCTCGACGCCGCGCGATACGTACAGCTCGGCCAGCTCCTCCATCTCGTCGACGGGGTGCTTGCGCAACTGCTGGCGCTCTATGTCCAGTTCGGCGAGGACGAGCTCGCGCTGCGAGGCGACCGAGGTGTACTCGCCGGCCGCCATCGAGAAGGCTCCGGCGGCCAGGCCGGCCAGGCCGGTGACCACGATGACGTGCGGGGCGACGGCGCCGCCGGCCACGCCGGTCATCAGGGCGAGGTTGGAGACGAGCCCGTCCATGGCACCGAAGACCGCCGGGCGCAGCCATCCGCCGTTGACGTCGCGGTGGGTGTGGTTGTCGCGGTGAGCGGTGTGAAGCGGTGCTTCGATATCGATGATGGACATGGCGGTCATCTCCCCTTTTGTACGAGTGGGTGCACAGAGCTGTGCCACGGACGACGCGCGGGCACCCACTCCCCCTGAACACCTCGAAACTACGCACGATTTTCGGCGCCCGCCAGCAAGGTAGGCCGTACTTACCTGGGGTTTTGGGGATCGGCGACCGGGTGACGGCAGTGCGGGCGGGGTGTTTTGCGACGAGCGACAAACCACATGCCATGGCACAAATCCCCCAAGGGCTCAATATGAGTCCCATCCAAGTGGGAGAGGCGCGCCATGGAGCTGATGAAGCAGATTGCATGCAATCCGCAGGTCCTCCTCGAACGGGCCCGGGGCGCTCTTCTCGGACTCGCGGTGGGTGACGCGCTGGGCGCTCCCGCGGAGAACATGAAGCCGTCGGAGATCCGGGCGAAATGGGGCCGGATCGAGGGCTTCGTCTCGGACGACCCGGCGGGCACGGACGACACGGAGTACGCGATCTTCTCGGGCCTGCTGCTGGCCCGCCACGGATCGGCGCTCACCGTCGCGCACGTCGAACGCGCGTGGCACCACTGGATCGCGGACCTGGACGAAGGCCCGTTCCGCGGCGCGGGCTTCTCGGAACGCGGCACCCTGGAAAACCTCCGCCGCGGCCTGGCGGCCCCCATCTCCGCCCAGCACCGGCACGCCTGGTCGGACGGCCTGGCCATGCGGGCGGCCCCCTTCGGGGTCTTCGCGGCGGGCCGCCCCGCCGAAGCCGCCCGGCTGGTCGCCATCGACGGCTGCGTCAGCCACGACGGCGAGGGCATCTACGGCGGCCAGGCCGTCGCGGCGGGCGTCGCCGCGGCGATGGCCGGGGGCTCGCCCGCCTCGGTCGTCTCGGCAGCCCTCTCGGTCATCCCCTCGGACTCCTGGACGGCACGCTCCCTGCGCCGGGCCGTGACCGCCGCTCCGCGCGGCGAGCGTGCGGTCCGCTCCGCCGTGGTGATCGGCGGCTACCCCTGGACGGACCTGGCCCCGGAGGCGGTCGGCCTGGCCTTCGGCGCCTTCGCCGCATGCCGCGGGGACTTCTCCTCCTCGGTCCTCATGGCGGTCAACATGGGCCGGGACGCGGACACCACGGCGGCGGTGGCGGGCGCGCTAGCCGGAGCGATGTCCGGCGCGGGGGCCATCCCCCCACCCTGGTCCTCGGCGATCGGCCCGGTCCGGGGCAGCTGCCTCCCCTCGATGCGCGGCTACCACGTCCTGGACATCGCGGACCTCCTCACCCCGGAAACCGAGACCCCCCGATGACCCTCACCCCCACGAACCCCTCCCCGCCCCAGCCCGACCCGACGGGTGCCCCGGAGGGGGTCGACACCCCGACCGACCGTCCTGCCCCCGACCCGGCTTCGGACGGGGGCACGCTCCCGGGCGGCAGGCCCGACCCCGACCACGCTCCGGACGGACTCGGCACCCCGGGCGTCTGGCCCGGCCCCGACCGTGCTCCGGGGGCGGGGGCGGAGCCGCCCGACTGCCTTCCGGGCGCGGCCCCCGGGGCGGCGGCGCTGTCGGCCGCGCCGACGGAGCCGAGCCAGGCCTCCCGGTCCGCCGACGCCCAGTGTCCGGAC
>NZ_JBSGXB010000311.1:0-8697 GCF_053609185.1 Streptomyces sp. NPDC054956
CTCATGGGACGGGTCCTGTCCGCCGAACGGGAAGCCGGCGAGGGGCCCTCGGGTGTGGCCGAAGGTCGCCGGGATGTCCACGGTGTGGCAGGCGCCGAGGGCCCCGCCGAAGGCCGGGCTCCTCCACGTGAAGTCGTACAGCCACGCTCGTCCGCCCGCCGCGGCGTGCGCTTCGGCCAACCAGGTCGCGGGCATCCGGAACAACGCGTCCGAGAACACGGCGACGTACAGCTCGGGGTCGGTGAGGTCCGGGTGGGCGGCGCGGTAGTCGGCCGCGGCCCGGCGGCCGAGCCCCAACCCCTCGGTGACGGCGGCGAGGTCGAGGTCGCGGATCCTGGCCGAGGGCTCCGCCGGCCGGCGCGATGCCCGGTCGCGGAATCCCGCGCGTGCCGCCGACAGCATCATGGGCAGGGCCTTGACCATCGCACCGAATCTGATCTTGACGAGCCCGCGTCCCATGGCGAACAGGGTGAACTCGTCGTGCGTGTAGCCGGAGATCAGGTCGACGTCGCGTGCGCACCCCGAACGCAGGGCGAGCCACGGCTTGTCGACCACGGTGATGCCGTCGATGACGGGCGAGAACGCGGTGATGGCCTCGGGCGTCGTCCAGTCCGACGGATTCGCCCGCATCGCGGGCAAGGGCGCGTCCTGCACCGCCAGCAGCGCCTCGGGGGAGGCGGAAGCCAGACCGTCGAGGCCCACACCGGCCGCTTCCCCGATCATCACGGAGATCCGCCGGGCTTCCTCCTCGGGCAGGAACCGCCCGGCCATGCTCTGGACGATGGCCCGGCGGAACAGCCCGCGCGCCGCGGGCGCGGACAGCAGGGCGGCGACGGACGCGCCTCCGCCGGACTCGCCGAAGATCGTCACGTTGTCCGGGTCGCCGCCGAAGGCCGCGATGTTCTCCCTCACCCACACGAGTGCCGCGGCCTGGTCGAGGAAGCCCCGGTTGGCGGGCGCCCCCGGTACGTGGCCGAATCCCTCGAATCCGACGCGGTAGTTGAAGGTCACCATGACCACGCCGCCCCGGGCGAGCACCTCGCCGTCGTAGCTCGGATCGGCGGAGTAGCCCGTCTTCCAGCCACCGCCGTAGATCCACACCATCACCGGCAGCCGGTCGCCGGTGCCTCCCGGGGTCCACACGTTCACGCTGAGGCAGTCCATGCCGTCCTCCGGCCGCCACGCCGGGGGCATGCCGGGTATCAGCGGCAGCTGCGGTGGCGCGGCACCGAACGAGGTGGCCGGCCGGACACCCTCCCATGCCGGGACCGGGACCGGCGCCCGGAACCGTAGGGGTCCTTCCGGAGGGAGTGCGTAGGGGATGCCCTTGAAGACGGACAGCCCGTTCTCGGCCGTGCCTTCGATCGTGCCGGCCGAGGTCTGGACGACTGCACCCATGGGTGGCTCCTTTCAGGTCGAGATTCTGAGGACCGCGTCGAGCAGGCAGCGCCCGCCGAACATCAGGTCGCTGATCAGGGCGTGCTCATCAGGTCCGTGGATGAGCCGCATGACGTCCGCGTCGCTCGCGGAGGGAAAGAACCCGACGACCTTCGTTTCGGGGAAGGCGCGGGCGTCGGTGGCGGCCGGATTGATGTACGGCAGCAGCCGCGCACCCGGTTCGAGGGCCGCGACGGCATCGCCCAGGATCCGCAGGAGCTCCGGGTCGTCGTGGACGGCGTGGCTCACCCTGCCGTGCAACAGCTCCACCTCGACACGGTCTCCGACCGCCCTCCGGACCTCGGCAGCCCACCGATCGGGCAGCTCGCCGGGAAGGAGGCGTCCGTCCAGCACCGCGCTCGCCTCGACGGGCACCACGTTCTGCCGGTGGCCCGCGGACAGCAGAGTGGCGGTGGCGGTGTTGTGCAGCCCGGCGACGACGAACTCCCGCAGGACGGGATCGATGGGCAGACCGTTCGCCCGGTCCCGGCTCGGGTCCTCCAACAGCCGCCCGATGGCCTCCGCGCCCGCGCCCGGGTGCAGGTCCGCCAAGGTGGCGAGCATGCGGCGCGAGGCCGGATGGACCACGGTCCCGGGGGCGAACGCGCGGAGCCGGAGGAGGGCCTCGGCCAGTGTGAAGACCGCCGACTCCGAGCGCGGGACGGAGGCGTGGCCGCCGGGCCCGCGAGCGGTGACCCGCATCCGGGCGCTGCCCTTCTCGGCCACCTGGACGGTGTGGACGGGGCCGCCGGGAGTCACGAAGCGCTGCCCGCCGCCCTCGTTGAACGCGAACTCGGCCTCGACGAGGCTGCGGTGGTTCTCCCACAGCCAGTACGCCCCCAGCCGGCTGCCGGCCTCCTCGTCGGCGGTGACCACCAGCAGGACGTCCCGCTTCAGTCGGATCCGGTGCGCGGTGAGGAGCTGCACCACCAGCAGGCTCGCGGCGATCTGGCCCTTCATTTCGAGGGTTCCACGACCCCAGATGCGACCGTCGGCAACCTCGCCGGAGAAGGGCGGACGGCTCCACCCGTCGGGTTGGGCGCCGACCACGTCGGCGTGGCCCAGCAGCATGAGCGGCGGTTCCTGCCCCGTCCCGGGCAGCCGGGCGACGAGATTGGCCCGTCCGGGCCCGGACTCCAGAACCTCGTGGGCGATGCCGGAGCGGGACAGTTCACGGGAGAGATGGCGCGCGACGGCGATCTCGTCGCCCGGCGGGTTCGAGGTGTCCAGACGGACCAGCGCCGAAAGGTGGCCGACGAGGTGCCGCTCCTGGTCGGCCCAGGAGAAGGGCAGGGGCATCGGCCGGGGTGGGGTGGACATCTACGCTCCGCAGTTGAGCCGCGCGCCGGGGCATGATCTGTTACACGTGTAACTATTCCTGAAGGTCCTGTTTAGCATCGCCCTGCGCTCCGGTCCACCCCACCTGCTCGGCTCGGTGTGCATCGTGATCGTCCCGCTCCTCGGCACTCGTTCTCCCCGTGATCGCGGGCGGATTCGCCGTGCGCGGCCACCGGTTCCTGATCGAAGCGCGAGCGCGAGGCTGGGAATCGGCCTCCGTCGCGGGCCGGCAGCCCAGGGGTGGGCGGGATCCTTACTGAACTTTTCGTCAGTCTGGACGCGTCCTTGCGCGGCCAGAAGGTTCCGCGTGCACTGCGTCGCAGGTCACGGGGGTGAGGCCTGCGCGCCGACGCCGGTGCACTGAGGCCGCGCCCCGCCGCCTCCCGCCTCATCTGTAGGGAACATCCGACTTGAGCATTGACTGGAATTTCAGTCAGTCCCTACGGTGAGCCCAGCCTGATCGGCTCTGGAGGGGCAAGGCGGCTCAACGGCCGTACGGATGCCCGTACATGGGAGATTAAATGGGAACAATTCCCTCGGAGATAATGGGTTCGACACCTCCTGCGGGCATCGAGCTGCACTCGATCGACTGGGTGCCCCTCGAGGAACGGCACGGCAAACCCGCGAACGTCGGCGCCATCTGGTTCGTGGGCAGCCTCAACCTCACGGGGCTGGCGACCGGCGTCGTGACGCTCTCGATGGGGGCCTCGCTCCTCTGGACGGTGATCGCCACCGTCCTCGGGTCGCTCTTCGGCACGTTCTTCATGGCGTTCCACTCGGCCCAGGGGCCCCAGCTGGGGCTGCCCCAACTCGTGCAGTCACGACCGCAGTTCGGGTACCTGGGCGCCGCGTTCACCGTGTGGGTGTTCGCCTTGGTCAACTACGTGGCCTTCAATACGTCCGATGCCCTGCTGTCCGGCCAGGCCCTGAACACGCTCACCGGGATTCCCAACGGGCTCGGCTATGCGCTGGCCGCCGTGGTGGCCGCCGTGATCGCCCTCTTCGGATACGAATGGATCCACCGCCTGAACACATGGCTGACCTGGCCCTTCGTCGTGATCACCGCGGCGATCACCGGGGCGGCCCTGTTCGGCGGAGGGCTGCCGGACGGCGTCTGGGACGCCGGCCCGTTCGACCTCGCCCCGTTCATGCTCGTGTTCGTCTTCGTCGCGGGCTTCCAGCTGGGCTGGGCGCCGTACGTCTCGGACTACTCGCGCTACCTCAGGCCCGACGTCCCCGTGCGCAGCACCTTCTGGTGGACCTACCTGCCCAGTGCGCTCTCCGGGATCTGGGTGTTCGTCCTCGGTGCCGTGGTCTCGGCCGGAGCCCCCAAGGGCACCGACCCGGTGACCGCCCTGAAGCTGGCGGCGGACCGGCTGTTCAACGGGTTCGGCACGGTCGCAGTCGTCGTCCTGCTGGTCGGGCTGCTCTCCATCATGGCGATCAACCAGTACGGCGGCAGCCTCACCATGATCTCGATCGTGGACTCGTTCCGGCCGGTCAAGCCCACGCGGCTCATCCGCGTCGCGACGATCGGGATCATGATGGTGGCCGTCGGGACGGTCTCCATCCTCGTCGGCATCGATCAGTTCAACTGGTTCTTCGCCAACGTGGTCGTGGTGCTGACCTACCTGTTCGTCCCGTGGACGGCCATCAACCTGGTCGACTTCTTCTTCGTGCGGCGCGGCCTGTACGTGGTCAAGGAGATCTTCAACCCGCGCGGCATCTACGGCCGATGGGGATGGCGCGGGAACCTCGCCTACGCGATCGGGCTGGCCTGCATGGCGCCGTTCATGGTCATCACCGGCCTCTTCGTCGGGCCCGTGGCGGACAACCTCGGTGGCGTCGACTACTCGATCTTCGTCGGCCTGCCGGTGTCCGGAGTCCTGTACTGGCTCTTCGCGCGCAGCCTCGACCTCGCCACCGAACGCCGGATGGTCCGGGAGGAGGGGCTGCTGGAGCCACTCCACTGAGCACGCCGCGCCCACGCGTACGGAACCTCATGACCTGCACGTACGGAACCTCCATGAGTAGGAGCACCACGTGAAGACGACAGACGACGACGGTCGCAAGCCGGCCATCAGCCGCCGAACCCTCCTCGCCCGCACCGGAGCCGCCGCGGCGGCGCTGGCGGTGGGGCCGGTCCTCGGCGGCATCCAGCCGGCCGCGGCCGCGGGCTGGCGCGTACCCGGGGAAGAGACGACGCACAAGCGGACCTGGATGTCCTGGCCGTCCAGCTCCACGATCTGGGGCAGCGTGCTGTCCAAGATCCAGACCGACATAGCCAAGCTGGCCAAGGAGATAGCCAAGTACGAGCCGGTCATCATGTGCGCGGACGGCTCGTCCGCCGCCTCGCAGGCCCGGAGCATGTGCGGGTCCACCGTCCAGGTGATCAGCTCGGTTCCCGTCTCGGACTGCTGGATGCGGGACACCGGCCCGCTGTTCCGCGTCGACGGCGTCGGCGGCCTCGACGCCGTCGGCCTGAACTTCAACGCCTGGGGCGAGAACGCCACGAGCTTCTACGGCATCCCGGCCTCCGCCTACAACAAGGACCGGGCGGTCGCGCAGAACCTCGCCGCCTACGCGGGTGTCCCGTTCGCCAGGGCCTCCGTGGTCGGCGAAGGCGGCGGCGTGGAGTACGACGGCGACGGCACGCTGATGGCGACCGAGAGCTGTTGGGTCAACTCCAACCGGAACCCCGGCAAGACGAAGAGCCAGATCGAGGCGGAGCTGCTCTCCCGGTTCGGCGCCTCGAAGATGATCTGGCTGCCCGGTGTCACCGGGGAGGACGTCACCGACGGCCACATCGACGGCACCGCCCGCTACATCAAGCCCGGTGTGGTGATGGTGCAGTTGGCCGGCGCGGTGCGGCCGGACGTCTGGACGGCCAACGCCCAGGCCATCCGCGACGCGCTGGTGAACGCGACCGACGCCAGGGGACGCCGACTCCAGGTCCTCACCATCGAGGGTCCCGACACCCTGCCCCGGATCTCGCGGGGCAAGCAGGCCGCGTTCCTCAGCTCGTACATGAACTGGACGGTGACCAACCAAGCGGTGATCACCACCCAGTTCGGTGACACCGCCAAGGACGCGGCGGCCAGGACGGCCATCGCGGCCGCCTACGGCAGGCCCGTCGTACAGCTCAACCTCGACAACCTGTACGGCAACGGGGGCGGTGGCGCGCACTGCGTCACGATGCAGGAGCCCAACCGCTGAGCCACGGGCCCGGGTCTCGTTCCCCAGACCCGGGCCCGCTGCGCGCCGGCGTGGCGATCCCTCCGACCGGGAGGATCAGGTACCGCTCTCCGCCTTCGCGGCGTCGCCGACCGTCCCCTGCCGGACGATGACCACCGGGCACGCCGCGTACAGGGCGCACTGCTGGCTCACCGAGCCCAGCAGGAGACTGGCGAAGCCTCCCCGGCCCCTGCTTCCCACCACCAACAGTTCGGCGCCGACGGACGCCTTGGTCAGCACGTCGGCCGCGTTTCCCCGCACCACGTGCTGCACCAGGGGCACTTCACCGACTTGGGGGAGCACGGTACCGATCTCCTCGGTCAGGTCCTGCCTGGCCTGCTCCTCGTCGAACTCGGCGTCCACGGCCGGCGCGGACCACGCGTCCGCTCCGGGCACGTCATAGGCCGCCACGGCCTCCACCGTCGCCCCGATGAGCCGTCCGTGTCGCACCGCCCACCGCAGGGCCTCGTACGAAGCCGGGGAGCCATCGACACCCACGACCACACGGGGAACTTCGTCGCCGGCGCTCATGACCCGGTCCTTCCTCCTCGTCCGGCGGGCCCGAACCGTCCCTTCTCCTGCGCAATCGGGTCTCTCCCCGTGGGGCCCCTACCCGGGCACGACACGCCTACGCGCCGCGCCCCGCCGCCTTCGCGGCCGCCCTCGGCTGATTAAGGCGGCGAGGCGGGGTAGAAGCCGTCTGCGGTGCCGCCGCGGAGCAGATCGTTCCGCTGACGTCGACCGCGGGATCGAGGGACGTCATGCTCATCCTTGGACTCATCCTGCTGCTCATCGCCTACCTCACCGGCATCGGCATCCTGTGGACGATCGGAGTCGTCCTGCTCGTGGTGGGCGCGGTCCTGTGGATCGCGGGCGCGCTCGGGCACGCCGTCGGCGGGCGGCGACACTACTGGTGACGGCTTCGCCGCGGACCGCGGCGAAGGGGCAGCACCGTCATCCGAAGGGACAGCACCGTCATCCGCTGCCCCATCTCAGTCCGCCCCGTCGCCGTCCTGGTCCGGCTCCGGCGTGCCGTCCGTCAGCAGGCCGGTCCGCAGTTCCGCCATGATCCTGGCCAGCAGCCGGGAGACCTGCATCTGGGAGACGCCGAGCCGTTCGCCGATCTCGGCCTGGGTCAGCTCGTCCCCGAAGCGCAACGAGAGGATCAGCCGGTCGCGTTCGCCCAGATCGGCGAGGAGCGGCTTCAGGGATTCCAGGCATTCGATCCGGTCGTACGCGGTCTCCTCGACCCCCAGCGGATGCGGCGCGGGCCTGCCCTCCGGGTCGTCGCCGACGGGCCCGTCGAAGGACCCCGCGGTGTATCCGTTGGCGGCCCGGCGCCCCTCGGACAGCGCGTCGTCCTCGATGCCGAGGTGCTGCGCGAGCTCGTGATCGGTGGGCCGCCTGCCCAGCCGCTGCTCCAGGGCGTCGTGCCCCTTGGCGATGTCGAGCCGCAGTTCCTGGAGCCGCCTCGGAACCTTCACGGCCCATGAGGTGTCCCGGAAGAAGCGCTTCATCTCGCCGGTGATGGTGGGCAGGGCGAAGGTCGCGAACTCGACCCCGCGGTCGACGTCGTACCGGTTGATGGCCTTGATCAGGCCGATCGTGCCCACCTGGACGATGTCCTCCAGCGGCTCGCAGCGGTTGTGGAAGCGGCGGGCGGCGTACTTCACCAGGCTGAGGTTGAGCTCGACGAGCGTATTGCGTACGTACGAGTACTCGGCCGAGCCCTCGGTGAGCGAGTTCAGCCGCCGGAACAGCGCAACGGACAGGTGCCGGGCATCGGAGGTGCTGACTCCGAGCGGATCCTCGGGTATGTCGAGGCCGGCTGTGAGCTGCGCGGTATGGACGGGGTCCGCGGTGTCGCGGGAAAGGGGTGACATGGAAATCCTCCGACGGAGGGGTCCGGCGCCTGGCCGGCGCATCGGGACCGTCGTGGTCTTCGAGGGGGATATACCCGCTGGAGGGGGTCCGAACGCTCCGGCGGTGTGCATTGCCGTCGACGTGCGTCGAGAATCACGCGAAAAGCGGGACGTATTTGCAGAAATGGGGCATGCTGGGAGGTATGGGAGACGATACGGGTGCGAGGGCGTCCTGGACCTTCCTGACCAGCCACGCCCGGGTGCTTCTGGCTCTCGCCCGCGATCCCGGTGTCCGTCTGCGGGACGTCGCGGAGACGTGCGTCCTGACCGAGCGGACGGTCCAGTCGATCGTCGCCGACCTGGAGGCGGGCGGATACCTGACGCGGGTACGCGAAGGCCGCCGCAACCACTACCGGATCACAGCGGGTGCGACGTTCCGCCACCCCGCCGAGGAGGGGCGTGACATCGGCGGCCTCCTGGCCCTCTTCGCCGAGGACGCCGAAAGCGCGTCGGCGCACGTGTGAGGTTCGCGCGCGACGGTGCGCCCTTGGGCCGAGCCGGTCAGGCGAGGAAGGAACCGCTTCCAGTGAGCCGGAGGAGCCGCTCCACCGGGCGGCCGGCGGCGAGGACGTGCAGCCCCCCACCGGCCCGTTTCGCGGCGAGGCGAACGGCCAGGAGGGCGTTGAGGCCGGCGCAGTCACAGAACGTGACCCCCTGGAGGTCGAGCAGGAGGGTGCCGCGGTGGGAGGTGAGGGCGGCCAGAAGGGTGTCGCGCAGGACGCCGGCGTTGTGGAGGTCGATCTCCCCGCTCACGCGGACATGGACC
>NZ_JBSGXB010000312.1:0-8688 GCF_053609185.1 Streptomyces sp. NPDC054956
TCAGAGTATTGTGGTTCTGGTCGACCAGTTCGAGGAGCTGTTCACCCTCTGCGCCGACGAGGAGGAGCGCCGCGCCTTCGTACGGGTGCTCCGCGCCGTCTCCGTGTCCCGGCCCGCGCGGACCGGGTACGACCCGGCCGCCGTCGTGCTCGGCGTGCGCGCCGACTTCTCCGGGGACTGCCTGGACCTTCCCGGGCTGGCCTCGGTCTTCACCGACGGGCTGTTCGTCCTGCCGCCGATGTCCGTGGCGGAGCTGCGGGAGTCCGTCACGCGTCCGGCCGAGCTCGCCGGGCTCACCCTGGAGCCCGGCCTGGTCCCGCTGCTCCTGCGGGACGCGGGCGTACGGGAGGCGGCGGACCGGACCGCACCGGCCGGCCCCGCGCACCCCGGCCCGGAGGCCGCCTGGCCCGGTGACGCGCCCTCCGCCGCCCTGCCCCTGGTGTCCCACGCGCTGATGGCCACCTGGCAGCGGCGCGAGGGGTCCACCCTGACCGTCGCGGGGTACGAGTACGCCGGCGGCATCCAGGGCGCCGTCGCGCGCAGCGCCGAGCAGGTGTTCGCCGGTCTCTATCCGGCCGAACAGCGCACGGTCCGGCGGCTGCTGGTGCGGCTGGTCCACATCGCCGACGGGGCGGTGCCCACCCGGCGCCGGGTCGGCCGGACCGCCCTGCTGGAGGGGCAGGCCGACGCAGACCGGACCTCGGCCGCACTCGACGCCTTCGTACGGGCCCGGCTGGTCACCACGGACAGCGAGACCGTGGAGATCACCCACGAGGCCCTGCTGCACGCCTGGCCGCGGCTGCGCGGCTGGATCCACGCCGACCGGGCCGGGCTGCTCGTCCACCAGCAACTGGCCCAGGCCGCCGCCGAATGGGTGCGCGAGGGCCGCGACCCCTCGGTCCTCCACCGCGGCACCCGCCTCGACACGGCCCTGGCCTGGGCCGACGAGCTCGACGCCGGGCGGCTGAGCGGCCTCGAAGCGGAGTTCCTGCGGGCGAGCCGGGCCGCGGAGGAGGCCCGTGCCCGCCAGGCCGGGCTCCAGGTCCGGCTGCGTCAGCGGATGCTGGCCACGCTCGTCGTCCTGCTCGTCCTGGCGCTGACCGCCGGCGGGGTGGCGTACCAGCAGCGCTCCGGGGCGCTCGCCCAGGAGCGGACCGCCCGCTCGCAGGCCCTGGCCGCGCGGTCCCTCTCGCTGGCCGCCGGACAGCCCGAGGCCTCCATGCTGCTCGCCGGGGAGGCCTACCGCGCGGAGGCCACGCCCGAGGCGCGCGGCGCCCTGCTCAGCACCCAGTCCCAGCCGTTCCTGGCCCGGCTGGGCGGACACGACGGACCGGTGAACGCGGTGGCCTTCGCGCCGGGCGGGGCGCTCATGGCGACGGCCGGCTCCGACGGGAGGGTGCTGCTGCGCCGGGTCGCCGACCGGCGCACGGTCTCCTCCTTCACCCTGCCCGGCCGGGTGCGCACGGTCGCGTTCAGCCCCGACGGGCGGACCCTGGCGGCCGGTTCCACCGGCGGCCCGGTCCGGCTCTGGCCCGTCGCCGGACCGGGCGAGGCGGTGGTGCTGCCCGAGCGTACGGCGGGCGCCAGGGCGCTGGCCTTCGCCCCCGACGGGCACACCCTGGCCATCGGCCGCGCCGACGGGACCGTACAACTGCTGGACCCGGACGGCGAACACCGCGAGATCGCGACGCTGACCGGGCACACCGCGCGGGTCGATTCCCTCTCCTACGCGCCGGACGGCCGCTCGCTCGCCTCGGCCGGAGCCGACGGCACCGTACGGCTGTGGGACACGGCGCGGGTCCGTCCGCCCGCCGTCCTGGAGGGTCATACCGGCGAGGTGCTGGGGGTGGCCTTCGCCCCGGACGGGCGCACGGTCGCCACCGGCGGGGTCGACCGTACGGTGCGGGTGTGGGACGCCGCCGCGCACACCGTCCTCGCCACCCTCACGGGGCACAGCGACGACGTCAACGCCGTCGCCTACACGCCCGACGGTACGACGGTCATCAGCGCGGGCGGCGACGGCACCACCCGATTGTGGGACGTCCGGGGCGGCCGGCTCACGGCTACGCTCGCCGGGCACACCGACTACGTGCTCGCGGTCGCGGTGGATCCCGCCGGGGCGGTGCTGGCCACCGCCGCCTTCGACCAGTCCGTGGTGCTGTGGGACCTGCGGGGGCCGGTGCTGACGGCCCGTCCGTTCACCGAGGTCTGGCACGCCGCCTACAGCCCCGACGGGAGGACGCTGGCCACGGCCGACGCCGACCACACGGTGCTCTTGTGGGACGTGGCGGCACGACGGGTCCGGGCCACCCTCACCGGACACACCGGGACCGTGTTCTCGGTGGCCTTCGCCCCCGACGGACGCACCCTCGCCTCGGCCGGCGCCGACGGCACCGTACGCCTCTGGGACACCGCCACCCGCACCCACCTCGCCACCCTCACCGGACACACCGACTTCGCCAACGACGTCGCCTTCAGCCCTGACGGGCGGACCCTGGCCAGCGCCGGGGACGATCTGAGCGTGCGGCTGTGGGACGTGGCCGGGCGCCGCCCGCTCGCCGTGCTCACCGGCCACGCGGGCGCGGTACGGGCCGTCGCGTTCGGCCCGGACGGGCGGACCCTGGCGAGCAGCGGCAACGACGGCACGGTCCGGCTGTGGGACACCGGGCGACGGCGCGTCACCGCCGTGCTCACCGGCCACACCGGCTCGGCGCGGGGCATCGCCTTCTCCCCCGACGGGCGGACGCTGGCCAGCAGCGGCAACGACCGTACGGTGCGGCTGTGGGACGTGGCCGGGCGCAGGCTCCGCGCCGCGCTTTCCGGTCATACGAACGCGGTCTGGGGCGTCGCCTTCTCCCCCGACGGCCGTACGGTCGCGAGCAGCAGCAACGACGGCACCGTACGCCTGTGGAATCCGGATCCGGCGGCGCGGCTGGCGGACATCTGCCGGACGGTCGACGGCATCGGGCCGCGCGAACGGCACACCCTGGTTCCCGGCCTGCCGGTGCGCGCGGGGCTCGACTGCCCGGGTGGGCAGGACGGTTAGGACGAGCAGGACACCGGGCGCGGGCGCCGCGCTGGTCGGAGGGGGTTTCCCCAGGGTTTCCCGTTGCCCGTCGGTGTGGTGCCGCGTTCCTCTCTCGACGCGGCCCGGCGGTGGCCGCCACGCTGGATCCGCATCGCACCCGAGGAACGAGGTCCGCCCATGCGCCACTTGCTTCGGCTCCATCCCCTACGTCGCTCTCCCCTCCCGCCGCTCGCGCTCCGCCCGATCCACCGAAGGGGTCCGCGCCGGACGGCGCTCGTCGGAACCCTCCTCGCCCTCCTGGCCCTGCTCCTCGTCACCCCCTCCGCTCCGGCGTCCGCCGAAGGGGCGTGCCGGGTCCTGGCGCCGGGCGCTTCGGCGGCGGCCGAGCGTGCCGTCGGCGCCGCCTGCGAGGAGGTGGGAAAGGGCGTCTGGTACACGTGGGGCGGCGGGCACGGCCCGCAGCCCGGTGCCACGTACGGGCAGGTGGACCCCACGGACCCGGCCAGCGAGCACGATCCCGAACGGCTCGGCTTCGACTGCTCGGGACTCGTCCGGCACGCCTACGCGCGGGCCACCGGATCGGACCCGCTGGACGGGGTCGCCAGTGCGCAGTACTACACGCACCGCGCGGCCGCACGCTTCACCGCCGCCCAGGGGCTGGCCCCGCTGCTCCCCGGCGACCTGCTGGTGTGGGGCACCTCCCAGGACCTGCACCACATCGCCCTCTACCTGGGCGCGGGCAAGATGGTGGAGGCCAGGCAGTCGGGCACCAAGCTGATGGTCAGTGACGTGCGGCTGGAGAACGGCTACTACGGGGCCGTGCGCGTGGACACGGGCCCGGTCACCGGGCACGTCTTCCGGACCTGGGGCACCGGCGTGTGGACCAAGGCCCAGCCCTCCACGGGGGCCGCGCGGGTCTACGCCCTGCCCGGGCCGACGACGATCCGCGTCGAGTGCCAGAAGCACGCCGAGCAGGTGACTTCCGACGGCTACACCAACGATGTCTGGTCGTACCTTCCGGACTACGGGGCCTGGATGACGAACATTTATGTCCAGGGACCGGCTTGGCTGGAAAGCGTGCCTGCTTGCCCTTGATCATCCGTAAGGTCTGAAACGAACCGGCAAACCCCCGATCGAGGAGCAACGTGCGTCCTTTCCCTTCCGCCTCCCCTTCCGCCTCCGTCACCCCTTCCCGTCTCCTGGACCGGCGCCTCGCCGTCGGTGCCGCCCTGCTCGCCGTCGTGGCCGGCGGTCTGCTGCCGGCCACCGCCGCGCAGGCCGCGCCCGTGGCGCAGTCGGCGACGCGGTCCGCCGTCCCGACGGTCGCCGTGCCCGATCTGGAGGCGCTGACGCAGGCGTTGCGCAACACCACGGCCGCCGGCGCGCCGGGCGCGATGGCGCGCTTCACCGGTCCGGACGGCGTGCAGAGCAGGGTGGAGGGCGTCCGGGACCGCACCACGGGCGCGGCGATGGACCCGAAGGCGCGTTTCCGGATCGGCAGCGTCACCAAGACCTTCTCCACCGTCGTCCTGCTCCAACTGGTGGACGAGGGGAAGATCGAGCTCGACCGGCCGGTCAACAACTACCTGCCGGGGCTGCTGCCCGACGACCGGATCACCGTGCGCCACCTGCTGACGCACCGGAGCGGTCTGGCCGACTACACGAACGCGATGTTCGACCAGACCGTGCCCGGCTTCGAGGCGGTCCGCAACAAGGTGTTCACGTACGAGGAGCTCGTCGGCCTCTCGCTCGCCGAGCCGAGGACCACCGAGCCCGGCGTGGCGTACAAGTACTCGAACACCAACTTCGTCGTGGTGGGGATGCTGATCGAGAAGGCCACCGGCAAGCCGGTCTCCAAGGCGTACGAGAAGCGCATCATCAAGCCGCTCAAGCTGAAGAACACCTCGTACGTCCACCCCGAGACGGCCATCAAGGGCCTGCACGCCAACGGCTACCTCCACCCCGACGAGGCGGGCGCCCCGCTCGTCGACTCCACCGAACAGACCGTGTCCTGGGCGCAGTCCGCGGGTGCGATGATCTCGAACGCGGCCGACCTCAGCACCTTCATGTCCTCCCTGGTCGGCGGGAAGCTGCTGCGCCCGGGCACGCTGGACGCCATGCTCACGATGACCCCGACCGACACCACCAACACCCGTTTCTACGGGCTGGGTCTGCGCCGCTACGACCTCTCCTGCGGTACGCAGGTGTACGGGCACACGGGCACGGTGCAGGGCTTCTACACGTACGCCTTCACCACCCGCGACGGCAGCCGGTCCCTCTCGGCCATGGCGAACACCTCCAACCGGGGCCAGGCCAACACCGCCCTGGGCGGCACCCTCGAGGCCGCCTTCTGCGGCAAGGCCCCCGCTCCCGCCACCGCCGCCGGCGCGGCCACGGCGCGCGGCTTCGCGTTCGGCCCGGCCGCCGCGGAGGCGGACCTCCCGGAGCGCGGCTGACGGCGATTCCCGGACACGGGCGGCTCCCGCCCCTTGGCTTGGGGGCGGGAGACCGGGAAAGCTGAACTCCGCATTCCCACACGGGTGTTGTCCCGTGTGACCGATGAGGAGGACACGATGGCCGACGCACCGCCCGTGAAGCGTTCCCGGAAGGGTCCGGGCCTGCGGCCCCGCAGGATGCTCGCGGCCACGGCGGGGGCCGCCGCGCTGGTCCTCGCCGTCCCGGCGACCGCGTACGCGGCTCCGCCCCCGGCCCTGCCCGCCAACGCGGACGGGCTCGATCAGACCTTCCAGCCCGCCTACGACTACGACGGGGACGGCTGCTACTCCACCCCCGCCATCGGTCCGGACGGCACCATCAACGGGGGCCTGAAGATGGGCGGCACCGTCAACGGCAGCTGCCACGACCTCTCCGACCTGAACAACACCAACGGCTACTCCCGCGCGAAGTGCAACAACGGCTGGTGCGCCGTGATGTACGCGCTCTACTTCGAGAAGGACCAGGTCTCGTGGGGCCCCGGAAGCGCCGGCCACCGGCACGACTGGGAGCACGTCGTGGTGTGGATCCAGAACAACCAGGTCGCCTACGTCTCCACCTCGGAACACGGCAACTTCAAGGTCCACGCCGCCTCGCAGATACGGTTCGACGGGACCCACCCGAAGATCGTCTACCACAAGGACGGCATCGGCACGCACTGCTTCCGCGCGGCGAACTCCAACGACGAGCCGCCGGAGAACCACAAGGGGACCTGGCAGTACCCGCCGCTGGTCGGCTGGAACGGCTACCCCGCGGGCCTGCGCGACAAGCTGAGCCAGGCCGACTTCGGCAGCGCCCTGCTCGGCATCAAGGACGGACAGTTCAACGGCCACCTCACCAATGCCAAGCCGGCCGGGATCCCCTTCGATCCCAACGCGTAGGTCCGACCGGCCGGAGCGGCCGGAGGGGGCGCGGCCGGGCGAGCACTCCCCGGCCGCACCCCTGCGCCCGCACCAGCCCACCACCCGTACCCCGCGTTCACCCGACTGCGCCACGGCCGTCGCCGTGCTCCGGGGGCCCCGGTGGCGCAGCGGCGCTCCTCGAGATGCGCCCGGTGCGTGCGGCTGTTTCGCTGGATTGCGCTCGCCGTCCCCCCACAGCGCCCAGGAGTGATCATGAGTGCAGGCGAATCCCACGGCCGGTCCCGGCAGCTGCGCGACAAGGCAAAGGAACTGAACGACGCCGCCGCGCGGTCGGCCGACCCCGAGGAGAGCCAACGACTGCGCGACAAGGCCCGCCGCCTGCAGGAGCAAGCCGAACGGGAACGCGTCATCGACGACCCGGGCATGGACCTGCGCTAGCCGTGACGCCCGAGCAGGCCGAGTGCGGTCAGCACGGTGACGCAAAGCGTCATCCAGCCGATGAACGCGCCGCCGCCGTACAGCACCGCACTGGCCGCCTGCGCCCCGGCCTCATGCGAAAGCACCCCCGCCACCACCGCCACCAACAGCGACGACACGAAGGACAGAAGTGTAAGAAGTACCTGAACGAGAAACGTCAGCCTCACCAGTCGATCCCCTTCACGAAGGTGATCGACCAGTCGGCGGGCAGCCTCAGCTCGACCACCGCTTGCGGATGGCCTGCTGAGGCTCTGCGACGATTAGAGACTCATGGTGCTCATTGCCTGTCGAGAGGGAAGCACTGTCCCCCATCGGACACGTCGCCAGTGCTTGTGGCTCTCGCAATGAGCAACGCAGAGCCTAGCCGCAGGCGTTGAAGACCGCCAGTACTCGAGCGCCGCGGACGGCTACCGAGCCGCGGGGGCCTCGTCCAGCTCCCAGGCGTGGCGCTTGAACTCGCGTACGAAGTCGGCGTGGTCCTCCCACTGGCGGGCGATGCCGCGCAGCACGTCCCAGTGGTGCTCGACCGCCTGGTCGATGACCCGGCGGACCGCCGGCTCGGCGCTCTCGCGCTGCTCGATGAGCCCCTTGGCGACGGACGCCTCCAGCGCCGCGTTGCGCAGCGCGCGCAGGGCGCGGGAGGTGTCGTCCATGGCGAAGCCGTTGTCGCTGCCCGTCTCCTCGGCGAAGAGCGGGGTGAGCCGCGCCTCGATGAAAGCGGTGATCCGCTCGAAGTGACGTACGTCCATCGGGGGCTCCATCTCGGGTTCGTTCCGGTTCTCCGGCGCGAACCGGGCCCGCGCCGCCGATCATTATCCCGCACCCGCGAGGCCCTCCCGGTCCGGGGGCCGGGCACTACTGTGACCCCATGGACGAGCTGGACGGCGTGGAGGTCATCGCCTTCGCGGATGACGAAGCCTTCGAGGACTGGCTGGCCGGGAACCACACCCGGCACGAGGGCGTGTGGGTCAAGCTGGCGAAGAAGTCCTCCGGGATCGCTTCGGTCTCCGCGGACGAGCTGGTCGACACCGGGCTCTGCTACGGGTGGATCTCGGGGCAGCGCCGGTCCCTGGACGAGCGGTACTACCTGCAGAAGTACGTGCCGCGCAGGCCCCGGAGCCTGTGGTCGCAGGTCAACGTCGACAAGGTCGCCGAGCTCACGGCCCTGGGCCGCATGCGCGAGCCGGGCCTCGCCGAGGTGCGCAAGGCGCAGGAGGACGGCCGCTGGGCGGGGGCGTACGCCTCCCAGCGGACGGCGGAGGTCCCGCCCGACGTCACGGAGGCGCTGGCCGCGAACCCGGCCGCCCGATCGGCCTTCGAGGCCCTGGACCGCACGGGCCAGTACCTGGTCGTCCTCCCCCTCCTCCAGGCCCTCACCCCGGAACTGCGCCGGACCCGCCTGATCAAGGCCGTGGGCCTCCTGGCCCGGAGCACCACCCACTGACACAACGGCTCGTGCCACCCGGTTCTCGCCGCCCGGTCCTCGGTGGCATTGTCGGCCGGTATGGAGAATTGGTTCTTGCCGGCGGGTAGTGGGGCGCGGTTCGAGTGGGGGCCCGTCGGGGCGGGGCGGATCGCGGCGGAGGCCGCGTGTCTCGTGGTCGTCGACGTGCTGTCGTTCACGACCTCGGTGACGGTGGCGGTGGAGCGGGGCACGCGGGTATTCCCCCACGCCTGGCGCGACGAGTCGGCGGCGAAGTTCGCCGAGGAGGTGGACGCGCGGCCGGCCGTCGGGCGGCGGGCGGCCACGCCGGAGGCGCCGTGGTCGCTGTCCCCGGTGTATCTTATGGAGGCGCCCTTCGTCCGTCGAATTTTTTTTTGTTGATC
>NZ_JBSGXB010000313.1:0-8659 GCF_053609185.1 Streptomyces sp. NPDC054956
CGGGGTGACACCCCGGGCCGCGGCCCTTCTCGACTGCTTCGGCTAGGCCAGGGGGCCGGTCACGGATTCCACGGCCTCCACGAGCGCGCCGGACCGGACGAAGGCGTCGGCGGCGGCCAGGTCGGGGGCGAGGAAACGATCCGGCCCGGGACCCTCGACACCCGCGGCGCGCGCCGCCGCGATGGCGGCCTGGCTGGCCGGCGCCGGGGTGAGCCCGTGGCGCAGCTCGATGGCGCGGGTGGCCGCGTACAGCTCGATCGCGACGATCCGGGTGAGGTTGTCGACGGCGGTACGGAGCTTGCGCGCGGCCGACCACCCCATCGAGACGTGGTCCTCCTGCATGGCGGAGGACGGAATCGAGTCGGCGGAGGCGGGAACCGCGAGCCGCTTCATCTCACTCACCAGGGCGGCCTGCGTGTACTGGGCGATCATCAGACCGGAGTCCACGCCGGCGTCGTCCGCGAGGAAGGGCGGCAGGCCGTGGCTGCGGTTCTTGTCGAGCAGCCGGTCGGTGCGGCGCTCGGCGATGGAGCCCAGGTCCGCGGCGGCGATGGCGAGGAAGTCCAGCACGTAGGCGACCGGCGCACCGTGGAAGTTGCCGTTGGACTCGACGCGCCCGTCGGGCAGCACGACCGGGTTGTCGACGGCGGCGGCCAGCTCGCGGGAGGCGACCAGGGCGGCGTGCGCCATGGTGTCGCGGCCCGCGCCGGCGACCTGCGGGGCGCAGCGCACGGAGTAGGCGTCCTGGACGCGCGGGGCGGACTCCTCCTGGAAGTGCCCGGTGAGCCCGGAGCCCTTCAGCACGGCGGCCATGTTGGCGGCGGAGGCACCCTGGCCGGGGTGCGGGCGGATGGCGTGCAGCTCGGGCTGGAGCACCTTCTCGGTGCCGAGCAGCGCCTCGAGCGTCAGCGCGGCGGTGATGTCGGCGGAGGTGTACAGCTTGCCGAGGTCGGCGAGGGCCATGACCAGCATGCCGAGCATTCCGTCGGTGCCGTTGAGGAGGGCGAGGCCCTCCTTCTCACGGAGCTCGACGGGCTCGATCCCGGCCTCGGCGAGCAGCTCGCCGGCGGGCCGGACGACGCCGTCGGGGCCCTCCGCGTCACCCTCGCCCATGAGCGCGAGCGCGCAGTGCGAGAGGGGGGCGAGGTCTCCGGAGCAGCCGAGCGAGCCGTACTCGTGGACGACGGGGGTGATCCCGGCATTGAGCACGTCGGCCATCGTCTGCGCGACGGACGGCCGGACGCCGGTGTGCCCGGAGGCGACGGTCTTGAGCCGCAGGAACATCAGCGCACGCACGACCTCGCGCTCGACGCGCGGGCCCATGCCGGCGGCGTGCGAGCGGACGATGTTGCGCTGGAGCTGCGCGCGCAGCTCGGGGCTGATGTGCCGGGAGGCGAGCGCGCCGAACCCGGTGGACACCCCGTAGACGGGCTCGGGCTTGGCGGCGAGCGCGTCCACGATCTCCCGGGCCCGCGCCAGCGCGGCGACGGCCTCGGCGGAAAGCTCGACGCGGGCGTTGCCACGAGCGACGGCGATCACGTCCTCGGCGGTGGTCCCGGACGTTCCCACCACGACAGTGTGCATATCCATATTCAGCACCCTACGGACTGAATCTCTTCATGTCACCCCTTGCCTTCTTGACGCGCCTCTCGCACGCCTCGGCCCTGGCGGGCCTCAGCGGCTTCACGCCGCCGCGGGCCGGTCGGGGGCACCGCCACCGCCGCCTGGCGCGAGGGCCGGTGGCCGGGTGCGGCCGGTCCGGCGCGAGGGCCGGTGGCCGGGTGCGGCCGGTCCGCCCTGCGGGGCTGGGTCCCCTACCCGCCCTTCCACCGTCCCCGGGATCTGCCCGGACCCGGTCCTCAAACGCCGGACGGGCTGGAAGATGCCGCGCAGCGGCACATCCAGCCCCGCCTGCACATCCAGCCCCGCCGGCGTTTGAGGCGCGGGGGTCCGGGGGCTGGCCCCCGGCAGCGGCGCCGCACGCGGCAACGGGTCCGGGGCGGAGCTCCGGGGAACGGGGGAAGGGCGGGTAGGGGACAAGCGCCGCGCAGCGGCATACCCGCAGCCGGGGACCGGGAGGCCGCAGCGGCGCGGCTCGGGCTGCGCGACGGGGGCGGCCACGGCTACGCGCGGCCGCGGAAGCGGCGGCGTTCGCCCGGGTCGCCGGGTTCCGCGTCCGCGAGGCGGACCACCGCCGTGTCCCGCCCGGCCACCACCGGCTTCGCCGACCGCGCGGCCTTCGCCTTGTACTGGGCCGCGTCCGCCAGCCGGAACAGCCGCCGCGAGGATTTCACCGGCCCGATCGGGTCCCCCGTGGACGCGACCCCGCAAGCGACCCCTTCGCCCAGCTCCAGCTCGGCCGCGCGCAGGCACACCTCCTCGGTGACCCGTACCACCTCGTCCGCCGAGGGCCCGACGCTGACCAGGCAGAACTCGTCCCCGCCCAGCCGCGCGACCAGGGAGCCCGGCAGCATCGCCCCGCACAGGCTGAGCACCGAGCCGAAACGTTCCAGCAGCCGGTCGCCCATCGCGTGCCCGAGGGTGTCGTTGACCTTCTTGAGGCCGTTCAGGTCGCAGACGACCAGGCTGACCACCGTCGCCGCCCCGGCCGCCGCCGCACTCCTGCGGTGCTCCTCCAGCGCCTCGTCCAGCCGCATGTCCACGGCCCGCCGGTTGGCCAGCCCGGTCAGCGGGTCGGTGAAGGCCAGCCGCCGGGCCTCCTCGAGGCGGTCGTTCTGCGCGAGCCCGGCCGCGACCACCGCCGCGAGGACGGTCGCGAACTCCGCGTCGTCCTCGTCGAAGTCCGGCAGCCCTTCGTCCCGGGCCACGTACAGCTCGCCCCAGGCCCGCCCGCTCAGCACGATCGGCGCGACCACGCACGTCCCGCGCCCGCGCCGGCGCAGCGCATCGCCCCGGCGCCCGGGCCGGTCGCCGACCGCGCTCTCCACCCAGGCGTGGGGCCCGCCCCCGCCCACCCAGCGTTCGTGCAGGAACTCCGTGATCTCCGGGAAGTCGTGGACGGGGTACGACTCGTCCTCGGGGAACTCCTCCTCCCCGGCCCGCCGCTCCCCCTCGTTCACGAGCACCCGCAGGCGCCCCCGCTCCCGCTCCCACGCGGAGATCGCGGCGAACGACCCGTCCATCGCCAGCCTCGCTCCGCGCGCCGCGGCCCGGACACTGTCCCGCGGCGCGCACGCGGCCGCCATGGCCTGCGCGAGGCCCACAACGGCTCGCAGCCGCCCGTCAACACCCATCACCCCAGGTTAGGGGTTTTGTCCGATTTGGTGACAATTGACGCGACATTCAGTGGCACCAAGATCACGTTTGGTGACGAAACGACACCTTCCGGCACGACGCCCGCTGGCACGACACCTGTCGGCACGACACCCGCCGGCAGTCCGTCACCACCGCCCGCCTCACACCCCCGGCCACTGCGGCTTGCGCTTCTCGTTGAACGCCGCCACGCCCTCGGCCCGGTCCCCCGAGAAGGCGGCCGACCGCCACGCGGCGTCCTCGATCTCCAGGCCCGCCGTCAGGTCCATCCCGTGCCCGAGCCGCAGCGCCCGCTTCGCCGCCCGCAGCCCGACCGGGGAGTTCGCCGCCATCCGCGCGGCCAGGGCCAGGGCCTCCTCGCGGTCCGACCCCGCCGGGACCACCGAGTCCACCAGCCCCAGGGCCAGCGCCTCGCCGGCCTCCACGCGCCGGGCCGTGAAGATCAGCTCCGCGGCCCGCGCCGCCCCGACCCGCCGGGGCAGCAGCTGCGTCCCGCCGCCTCCGGGGATCACGCCGACCGAGACCTCCGGCAGCCCGACCACCGCGGTCTCGTCGGCCACGATGACGTCGCACGCGAGGGCCAGCTCGAAGCCGCCGCCCAGCGCGAACCCGTGCACCGCCGCGATCGTCGGCATCGGCAGCTCCAGCACGCCCCCGTACGCGCCGCGCGTGGTCGGCCGCTGCCGCACCAGTTCGGCGTCCGACAGGGAGTTGCGCTCCTTGAGGTCCGCGCCCACGCAGAACGCCCGCTCGGCGGCCGAGGAGAGCACGACGACCCGTACCGAAGCGTCCGCGGCCAGTGCGTCACACGCCGCCCCGATCGCCCGCGCCATCTCGGTGGACACCGCGTTCATCGCCTTGGGCCGGTCCAGGACCAGCTCCGCGACCCCGCCGTCGTGCCGGCGCACGGACACGAACTCCGACGCGGGTGATGCAGGCGATACGGACGATGCGGAGACCGATTCGGACACAGACGCAGGCGCAGACTCAGACGCGGACACAGGGCGACCCTCCCGGTTAACGAACGTTATCCGGGGATCTTAGGGTTCCGCCGCGTCAGCGACCAGGGCTCCACGACGCCGAGCCCGCGCACCGGGCGCTGCCACATCGGCTGGAGCGCGAAACGGTAGGTACCGCCGCCCTCCTCCGCCTCGGCTTCCTTCTCCGACACCGGCGCCGCGCCCGTCCGCCCGAGTTCCTCGGCCATGGCGCCGTCGACCAGCACCGCGTCCTTCGGCGCTATCGACGTCAGCCGCGAGGCCAGGTTCACCGTGGTCCCGAAGACATCGCCCATCCGGGTGGTCACGGTCCCGAAGGCGATCCCCACCCGCAGCTCCGGCATCTGCGGATCGGCGCCCATCGTCTCTATCAGCCGGAACGCGATCTCGGCCGCCGTCGCCGCGTCGTCGGCGCAGTACAGCACCTCGTCGCCCAGGGTCTTGATCAGCCGGCCGCCGTGCGCCGCCACCAGGTCCGCCGCCGTGGTCTCGAAGGCCTCGACGAGCTCGCCGAGCTCCTCCTCCTCCAGCCGCCGCGTGAGGCGGGTGAAGCCCACCAGGTCCGCGAAGCCCACCGCGAGCCGCCGGTCGACCATCTCCTCGTCGTCCGCCACCTGCACGACCCGCCCGGTCGCGGCCGCCAGCTGGCGCCGCCACACGTAGACGAGGAACTCCTCCAGCTCCGGCAGCAGCAGCTCGACCAGCGGGTACGTGACCTCCGTACGGGTCATTCCCGGCTCCGGCGGCTCCGTCAGCCCCTCCAGGAAGGAGTCGATCTGCCATTCCGCGAGCCGTGCCGTGGTCTGCCCGGTGGACCGCGCCACCTGGACCGCCATCGGCTCGCTCAGCAGCCCGGCCTCGACCAGGCCGGCGAGCCGGCGCAGCGCCAGTACGTCCGCTTCCGTCAGGGCCCTGGCCTGGCCGATGTCCGCGAAGCCCATGGCCCGCCAGAAGCGGGAGGCGAGCTCCATCGAGACACCGGCGCTACGGGCCGCCTGGAAGGGGGTGTACCGGCGCTCGGCGCCCAGGATCAGCTGTTCCAGGCGGATGGCCAGCGGGTCGGCCGTCGGCTGGACCGTGTGGTCGACCTCGTGGTGGGGAGTGTGCTGGTCCCGTCCGATCGGCGTCGAGTGGACACCCGAACCGCTCACGGTCGCACCGCTCGCGGTCGAACCGACGGCGGCGGCACCGCTCGCGGCCTGGCCGGAGCCGGTCGTCGCTCCGGAGGCGGGCGCGCTGGAGTGCGGGTCGTCGACGGTCAAGGGCCGCCTCCTGTCCATATCCGTGCGCACTGCCAACCGGTTGATCACCGCGAGGACCGGGATCGCCTAAACCATACGGCAGGTGTGCCGTAGCTCACTCCCCTACTCCGCGAGCGGGACCGGCCGGACCGCAGGCCGGGCGGCCCTACCGGACGGACCGCAGGTGGACCACGTCCCCCGCCCCCACGGCCTCCCGCTCCTCGTCGGCCGTCCGGACGACGAGCCGTCCGTCCGCGTCCACCGCTTCGGCCGTCCCGGTGAGGGTGCGCCCGCCGGGCAGCTCGGCCCGCACGTGCTTGCCGAGGGTCGCGCAGCCCGCCGCGTACGTCTCCTGCAGACCGCTGGCCGCCGGGTCGCCGCCGGCCGCGCGCCAGTCCCCGTACCACTGCTCCAGCGAGCGGAGCACGGCCTTGAGGAGCGGGTCCCGGTCGGTGACGGAGGCCTTGGCCAGCATCAGGGATCCGGCGGTGTCCACCGGCAGCTCGTCGTCGGTCAGCGTCACGTTGAGCCCGATGCCGAGGACGACCCCGTCACCGACGCGTTCGGCGAGGATCCCGCCGGTCTTGCGCTCCTCGCCGTCCACGGTGACCAGCAGGTCGTTGGGCCACTTGAGGGCGGTGTCCACCCCGGCGGCCCGCGAGAGCCCGGTCGCGGTGGCCACCCCGGCCAGCAGGGTCAGCCACCCCCACCGCTCCTGCGGCACCTGCGGCCCGGGCTTGAGCAGTACGGAGAAGAACAGTCCGGACCGCGCGGGCGCGACCCAGCTCCGGTCCAGCCTGCCGCGCCCGGCGCTCTGCTCCTCGGCGACGAGCACGGCCCCCTCGGGCAGTTCCCCGGCCCGGGCGGCGAGATCGCTGTTGGTGGACCCGGTGGACCCGACCACCTCCAGCGAGGTCCACAGCCCCTCCCCGGTCACGAGGGCCCGCTGCAGTGCGGCGGCGTTCAACGGCGGCCGGTCCAAACTCGACCAGCGGCCCGCGGAAGCTCCGGTCGGAGCCCCGCCTGATGCATCTGATGGCGTCATGCAAGCCAGATTAGGTGTGTCAAACGCCGCACTGCCGAGCGCCATGCCCGCCGATACGCTACGCACCAGTAGCTAGTAGTAGTCACGTAATTCACCAGGCCGTTGACACCACGCAGGGAGCCGCGACCCCGATGTCACAACCGTCAGAGCCGATCGACATGCACACCACCGCGGGGAAGATCGCGGATCTGCAGCGCCGCGTCGAGGAAGCCACCCATGCCGGGTCCGGGCGGGCGGTGGAGAAGCAGCACGCCAAGGGCAAGCTGACGGCGCGTGAGCGGGTGGCCCTGCTGCTGGACGAGGGGTCCTTCGTCGAGCTCGACGAGTTCGCCCGGCACCGGTCGACGAACTTCGGGCTGGAGAAGACCCGCCCGTACGGCGACGGCGTCGTCACCGGCTACGGCACCGTCGACGGGCGGCCCGTCGCCCTGTTCTCGCAGGACTTCACCGTCTTCGGCGGAGCCCTCGGCGAGGTCTACGGCCAGAAGATCATGAAGGTGATGGACTTCGCGCTGAAGACCGGCTGCCCGCTGGTCGGCATCAACGACTCCGGCGGCGCCCGCATCCAGGAGGGTGTCAGCGCGCTGGGCATGTACGGCGAGATCTTCCGCCGCAACGTGCACGCCTCCGGTGTGATCCCGCAGATCAGCCTGGTCGTCGGCCCCTGTGCCGGCGGCGCCGTGTACTCCCCCGCGATCACCGACTTCACGGTCATGGTCGACCAGACCTCGCACATGTTCATCACCGGCCCGGACGTCATCAAGACGGTCACCGGCGAGGACGTCGGCTTCGAGGAGCTGGGCGGGGCCCGGACGCACAACAGCACGTCCGGCGTCGCGCACCACATGGCGGGTGACGAGAAGGACGCCATCGAGTACGTGAAGTCGCTGCTGTCCTACCTCCCGTCGAACAACCTCTCGGAGCCCCCGGCCTTCCCCGAGGAGGCCGACACCGAGGTCTCCGAGAGCGACCGCGAGCTCGACGTCCTGATCCCGGACAGCGCGAACCAGCCGTACGACATGCACAAGGTGATCGAGCACGTGCTCGACGACGCGGAGTTCCTGGAGACCCAGTCGCTCTTCGCGCCGAACATCCTCACCGGCTTCGGCCGCGTGGAGGGCCACCCGGTCGGTGTCGTCGCCAACCAGCCGATGCAGTTCGCCGGCTGTCTGGACATCGACGCCTCCGAGAAGGCTGCCCGCTTCGTACGGACCTGCGACGCCTTCAACATCCCGGTGCTGACCTTCGTCGACGTGCCGGGCTTCCTTCCGGGCACCGACCAGGAGTACAACGGAATCATCCGGCGCGGCGCGAAGCTGATCTACGCGTACGCCGAGGCGACCGTCCCCCTGATCACCGTCATCACCCGCAAGGCCTTCGGCGGCGCCTACGACGTCATGGGTTCCAAGCACCTGGGCGCCGACCTGAACCTCGCCTGGCCGACCGCGCAGATCGCGGTCATGGGCGCGCAGGGCGCCGTCAACATCCTGCACCGCCGGGCGATCGCCGAAGCGGAGGAGGCGGGCAACGCCGAGGAGACCCGGGCGCGGCTCATCGCCGAGTACGAGGACGCGCTGCTGAACCCGTACACGGCCGCCGAGCGCGGTTACATCGACGCGGTGACGATGCCGTCCGAGACCCGGGCGCACGTGGTGAAGGGGCTGCGGCAGCTGCGCACCAAGCGGGAGTCCCTGCCCCCGAAGAAGCACGGCAACATCCCCCTCTAGCCGGCAGCACGAGGAGCTCGCAGTGGTGATCAAGGTCGTCAAGGGGAACCCGACCCCCGAGGAGCTGGCCGCCGCACTGGCGGTGGTCCAAGCGCGCGCGGCGGCACTGGCCTCGGTGCAGCCGGGCGCGCAGCGGGTGGCCGACGCGTGGGCCGCGCCGGGCCGGGTGGCACGGCGCACGCTGCCGCGGCCCGGTCCGGCCTCGTGGGGGCGTACGTACTGGCCCGCCTAGGCCCCGTCCGGGCGAATATGGCGTGAACGGACCGTGGCGCCTGAGTACCCGTACTCAGGCGCCCCCGGCGGTGCCGGGGGCCCGGAGGGGGGCTGGGGAGGTGAGACCCCCAACACGAGCCGCCCCAGGACCAGCGCGAGGCG
>NZ_JBSGXB010000314.1:0-8639 GCF_053609185.1 Streptomyces sp. NPDC054956
CCTCAAACGCCGGCGGGGCTGATTTTGGCCCGCGTCGGCCCGCACCTGCACGCCGAGGGACTGGAAAATCCAGCCCCGCCGGCGTTTGAGGCGCGGGTCCGGGTCGGCCCGGGGAACGGGGGAAGGGCGGGTAGGGGACCAGCCCCGCGCAGCGGCACAGCCGCAGCGTCCCCCGGACCCGGAGCTGGCCAAGGCCTGGCCCGGGCCCGGGCCCGGACCTGGCTCGGCCCCCGGACCTGGCCCGGACCCCGGACCTGGCCTGGGCCCGGACCTGACCTGACCTGGGCCCGGGCTTAGGCTCTGGCCCCGGCCAAGGGAACGGCACAGGCGGGGCGGCCGCACGGGCCCCGGCTCCGGGGGCGGAGTCCGGCGCAGTGGGGCGGAGCCGGGGAGGTCCCCCGGGGCCGAGCCGTGCGTCAAGAGTTAGGACGCCACGGCCGTCGCCGGGATGCCGATGCGGTCCAGCGCGTCCTCCGCGCCGTACGCCTGGAGGTACGGCATCCAGCAGGGATCCCGGTGCCCCGTCCCGATGATCCGCCAGGCCAGCCCGGACGGCGGAGCCGGCTGGTGCCGCAGGCGCCAGCCGAGGTCGACGAGGTGCCGGTCGGCCTTGACGTGGTTGCAGCGGCGGCACGCGGCGACGACGTTGTCCCAGGCGTGCTGCCCGCCCCGGCTGCGCGGGATGACGTGGTCGACGCTGGTGGCGACGGCCCCGCAGTACATGCAGCGGCCGCCGTCCCGGGCGAACAGCGCGCGGCGGGTGAGTGGAACGGGCCCCCGGTAGGGGACCCGCACGAAGCGCTTGAGCCGAACCACGCTGGGAGCGGGGACGGCCCTTGTCGCGCTGTGCAGAAAGGCGCCGGATTCTTCCAGGGAGATCGCTTTGTTCTCCAGGACGAGGACGAGCGCGCGACGGAGCGGTACGACGCCGAGGGGCTCGTACGACGCGTTGAGGACCAGGACGTGCGGCACGGACTGCCTCCTTGTACGCCGGCGGCGCGTGGCTCGCGCCGGGACGATCTGCTTTCCAGTCTCCCCTTACGGCTGGTCGAAGCGCCACCACGCGCCCGTAACGGGTCCGAGGTGTTTTCGACCACACCCGCTTCATCCCCGCGTGAGTCTGGTCTCTCCCTCGAACACGGCAACAAGCTAGGTCGAGTGCCCCGTTAGGGTGGATGGTCTGCCCGCACCCACCCTTCCGCGGGCAGGACGCTACATCTGGAGGTTCCCGCCGTGCCCTGGCCTGCCGCCCTGCTCCCGCTCGCAGCCGACACCCCGGACGCGTCCGAAACGATCAGAGAAACGCACGAGAGCGTGACCAACGCGGCCAGTTTCATCGAGGAGAACTGGGCCGGATGGCTGTACCTGGGCCTGCGGATCCTGCTCATCGTGGTGATCGCCTTCGCGCTGCGTTCCGTGGTCCGCAAGTCGCTGACCAAGCTGATAACGCGGATGAACCGCGGTGCGGAGGCCGTCGAGGGCACGGCCCTGGGCGGGCTGCTGGTGAACGCCGAGCGGCGCCGCCAGCGCTCCGAGGCGATCGGTTCGGTGCTGCGTTCGGTGGCCTCGTTCCTGATCCTCGGCACGGCCGGCCTGATGGTGCTCGGCGCGCTCGACATCAACCTGGGCCCGCTGCTCGCGAGCGCCGGTGTGGCCGGTGTGGCGATCGGTTTCGGTGCCCGGAACCTGGTCACGGACTTCCTCTCCGGCGTCTTCATGATCCTCGAGGACCAGTACGGCGTGGGCGACAAGATCGACGCGGGCGTGGCCTCGGGCGAGGTCGTCGAGGTGGGCCTGCGCGTCACGAAGCTGCGCGGCGAGAACGGTGAGATCTGGTACGTCCGCAACGGCGAGATCAAGCGGATCGGCAACCTCAGCCAGGGCTGGGCGACGGCGGGCGTGGCCGTGCAGGTCAAGCCGACCGAGAGCCTGTCGCGCATCCGCGAGGTGGTGCAGGGCATCGCCGACACCATCGCCAAGGAGTCCCCGTGGGACGAGCGGCTGTGGGGTCCGGTGGAGGTGCTGGGCCTGGACGAGGTGCTGCTGGCCTCGATGACGGTGAAGGTGTCGGCGAAGACGATGCCGGGCCAGCAGTTCGCCGTGGAGCGCGAACTGCGCTGGCGGATCAAGGAGGCCTTCGACCTCGCGGGCATCGGGATCATCGGCGGCGTCGCGGCGGCCGAAGCGGCGGAGGACGCGCCGGATCCGGCGGCCGCCGTCTCCCCGCCTTCGGCGCTGGCGAACCCGGCCTCCCCGCAGTCCCTGGCGACCGTGCCGATCCCGCCGCCGGCCGCCGCCGGCCCGGGCTCGGGTGGTCCGGGCGCCGGCCCGCGCATCAGCAAGTAGCACCTCCGTACCGCCCGCACTCACCGGCGCCCGTCCGCACCGGCTCGCAGCCCGTCGCAGGCGCCCCACGAGTGCACCGCCGCCCCCGCAGGTCCGCCTGCGGGGGCGGTGGCATGTGTGGCGGCCGGATGACGGTATGGGCGTCGCCATTGACACGACTCACACAGCGATAGGAAACTTACCTAACAGTTCACCTCGGTGAGGGAGAAAACACCACATGCCCGCCGCCACCCCCGGTACGCCCAGCCTGTTGCGCGCCCTCAACGACCGGGCCGCGCTCGAGCTCCTGCTGACGCACGGTCCTCTGTCCCGGACCAGGATCGGGCACCTCACCGGGCTCTCCAAGCCCACCGCCTCGCAGTTGCTGGCCCGCCTGGAGGCCGCGGGGCTGGTCGTCGCCACCGGCACCGCCACCGGCCGCCCCGGTCCCAACGCGCAGCTCTACGCGGTCAACGCGCAGGCCGCGCACGTCGCCGGACTCGACGTCACCCCGGGCCGCGTCCTCGCCTCCGTCGCCGACCTCACCGGCGAGGTGATCGGCAGCCACGAACTCCCGTACGCGGAGGGCACCGGGCCGGTCGCGCAGGTCACCCGCGCCCTCGGCGAGGCCGTCAAGGACGCCGGGCTGCACCTCGGCGACATCCACCGGGTGGTCATCGCGACCCCCGGTTCCTTCGACCCCCGCACAGGGGTGCTGCGGTACGCCGACCACCTCGCGGGCTGGCAGTCCCCCACGCTCCTCGAGGAGCTGGCGGCCGCCCTGCCGATGCCGGTCGAGTACGAGAACGACGTGAACCTCGCCGCCGTGGCCGAGCAGACCCTCGGCGCCGCCCGCGGTCACGAGGACTTCGTCCTGCTCTGGAACGAGGAGGGCCTCGGCGCGGCCCTGGTGCTCGGCGGCCGGCTGCACCGCGGCTGGACCGGCGGCGCCGGGGAGATCGGCTTCCTGCCGGTGGCCGGCCACCCGCTGGTCCGCCAGGTCACCCGGGTCAACTCCGGCGGCTACCAGGAGCTGGCCGGCGTACAGGTGCTGCCCGGGATGGCCGCCCGCCTCGGCATCCAGGCGCCGCCGCCGGACGCCGCCGCCGGATCGGCCCTCGGGTCCGTGCACGGCGCCGAGTCCGGGGCGATGGTCGAAGCGGCGACCGCGCTGCTGGCCCAGGCCGCCGCCGAGCCCGAGGGCGCCAACCTGGAGCTCCTGCGGGAGTACGCCACCGCGCTCGCCACCGGTCTCGCCTCGCTGGTCGCCGTCCTGGACCCGGAGATCGTGGTCCTGTCCGGCGCGCTGACCATCGCGGGCGGGGAACCGCTGCGCGAACTCCTCGAAGCCGAGCTCGCCGACCTCGCCCCGTCCCGGCCCCTGCTGGTCACCGGTGAGGTGCGGGAACGGCCCGTGCTGCGCGGGGCGCTGGAGCGCGCCCTCGCCGCCACCCGCGACGAGGTCTTCGACACCTCGCGCCGCTGAACCGCGACATCCCCGACGACCGCACCTTCCGCACCTCCCACCTCCGCACCTCCCACCTCCGCACCTCCCACCTCCGCACCTTCCGCACCTCCCACCTCCGCACCTCCCACCTCCGCACCTTCCGCACCGGCCGCACCCCCCGCCCGCGCGCAGCCCCGTAACGCGCGAAGCCCCGTACGCCCCACCCGCAACACCCCTCAGGAAGTCCCCCCGCGCAGAGAGTGACTCCGTCATGCCCAGAACCCGCCGCCTGACCGCCGCAGCCCTTGCCGTCGCCTCGATATCCGTACTCGCCACCGCGTGTACGGGCTCGTCGTCCAACACCGCCTCGGACGACCCGAACAAGGAAGTCACCCTCAACTTCTGGCACGGCTGGTCCGCCCCCAGCGAGGTCAAGGCCATCGAGGAGAACATCGCGCGGTTCCAGAAGGCGCACCCGAACATCAAGGTCAACGTCACGGGCAACATGACGGACGACAAGGTCAACCAGGCGCTGCGGGCGGGCGGGGACAAGGCCCCCGACGTGGTCGCCTCCTTCACCACCGACAGCGTCGGCAAGTTCTGCAACACGGGCGCCTTCGCGGACCTGAACCCCTTCCTGAAGAAGTCCGGGGTCGACAAGACGAAGGTCTTCCCCAAGACCCTGATGGAGTACACCCAGTTCAACGGCAACCAGTGCACGCTGCCGCTGCTGAACGACGCGTACGGCCTCGTCTACAACAAGACCGCCTTCACCGCCGCCGGGATCAGCGAACCGCCCAAGACCTGGAGCCAGTTCGTCGAGGTCGCGCAGAAGCTCACGATCGCCAAGGACGATTCGTACGAGCAGCTCGGCATCATGCCCACCTTCCACGGCTACGAGACCGCCCCCCAGCGCCTGGCCGCCCTGTGGAACCCGACGTACTTCGGCGCCGACGGCAAGTCCAACCTGGCCAAGGACCCCGCCTTCGCGAAGATGCTGACGGCGCAGAAGGACCTGGTCGGCAAGCTCGGCGGCTACGAGAAGCTGGAGAAGTTCCGCACCACGTTCGGCGACGAGTGGAGCGCCGAGCACCCCTTCCACCAGGGCCTGGTGGCCATGCAGATCGACGGCGAGTGGCGGGCGGCGATGGCGAAGGAGGCCGGGGTCAAGTTCGAGATCGGGACCGCTCCGATGCCCGTCCCGGACGACCAGATCGGCGAGTACGGCAAGGGCTACCTGGCCGGCACGATCATGGGCATCTCCTCGAAGAGCACCAAGCAGAACGCCGCCTGGGAGCTCACGAAGTACATGACCACCGACACCGACGCGGTCGTGGACTTCGCCAACGCCATCCACAACGTGCCCTCCACGCTGGCCGCGCTGGACTCCCCCAAGCTGCAGGTGACCCCGGAGTTCAAGACCTTCATCGACATCGCCAAGCACGCGAAGTCGAACACCACCCCGGCGCAGGTCGACGGCGGCACCTACCAGCTGACCTTCACGGACTTCGCGTACGCGGTCGAGAAGGGCGACGTCACGGACATCCCGGCCGGTCTCGCCAAGACCGACCAGCAGATCGACACGGACATCGCGAAGGCGAAGTAGCCTGCGATGACCGCGACCGCGATCCCCCCTTCGCCCGAACTGCGGGCCAGGCGCCGCAAGTCGGCGCTGCGCACGGCGGCGTTCATGTCGCCCTGGCTGATCGGGTTCGGCGTCTTCTTCGCCTACCCGCTCGCCTCCACCGTCTACTTCTCCTTCACCAAGTACGACGGCTTCCGCCCGCCCGTCTTCAACGGGCTGGACAACTGGTCGTACGTCTTCGGCGACTATCCGATGTTCTGGCCGGCCATGCGCAACACCCTGTGGCTGGTCGTGGTGATGGTCGCCTGCCGGGTCGTCTTCGGTCTCGGCGTCGGCCTGCTCATCACCAGGATCAAGCTGGGTACGGGCGTCTTCCGCACCCTGTTCTACCTGCCCTACCTGGCCCCTCCGGTGGCCGCGACCCTGGCCTTCGTCTTCCTGCTCAACCCCGGCACCGGACCGGTGAACACCCTGCTCGACGCGGTCGGACTGCCCGCACCGGCCTGGTTCACGGACGCCGACTGGTCCAAGCCGGCGCTGACCGCACTCGCGGTGTGGGGGGTCGGCGACCTCATGGTCATCTTCATGGCCGCGCTGCTCGACGTACCGCGCGAGCAGTACGAGGCCGCCGAGCTGGACGGGGCCGGGCCCCTGCAGCGGTTCCGCCACATCACCCTGCCGAACATCTCGCCGATCATCCTGTTCGCGGTGGTCACCGGGGTCATCCAGGCGATGCAGTACTACACGCAGCCCCTGGTGGCGGGGAAGGTGGCCTCCGGCGTGATCGCCGGCTCGGGCTCGCAGTTCGAGCCCGGGTACCCCGAGAAGTCCACGCTGACCCTCCCCCAGGTCATCTACAACGCCGGCTTCCAGCGCTTCGACTACGGCACCGCCTGCGTGGTCGCCCTCGTGCTGTTCGCCCTCTCCATGGCCTTCACCGCGCTGCTGATGCGGCGGCGCGGCGGCCTGATCGAGGCAGGTGACTGAGGACCATGAGCCAGACCCTCACCCGCACGGAGCGGACCCGGCGCCCCGCCGAGTCCGGGACGTCGGATTCCGCACGGGCCGCGCGCACCGCGCGCCGCCGGGCCGCCCTGCACTGGGTCGCCGTGCACTCCCTCGGCGTCGCCGCGGCGCTCTTCTTCGTCCTGCCCTTCGTCTTCCTCTTCCTGACCTCCGTGATGAGCGACCAGCAGGCACTGACCCGCGACCTGTGGCCGCACGAGTGGGCCTGGGGCAACTACGCCAAGGTGTGGGACACCCCCGGCTTCCTGATCTGGTGGCGCAACACCCTGCTGTACGCGGGCCTCGGCACCCTGCTCACCGTGGTCTCCTCGGTGCCCGTCGCCTACGCGCTCGCCAAGTTCCGCTTCCGCGGCCGGCGGCTGTCGCTGCTGCTGGTGATCTCCATGATGATGCTGCCGCCTCAGGTGGTCGTCATCCCGATGTACCTGTTCTGGGCCAAGCAGCTGGACCTGTCGGGCACCCTGTGGCCGCTGATCATCCCGATGGCCTTCGGCGACGCCTTCTCCATCTTCCTGCTGCGCCAGTTCCTGCTGACCATCCCCGACGAGTACCTGGACGCCGCGAAGGTCGACGGCTGCGGCGAGTTCCGCACCCTCGTGCGCGTGGTGATTCCGATGGCCAAGCCCGGTATCGCCGCCGTCGCGCTGTTCCAGTTCTTCGCGGCGTGGAACGACTACTTCGGCCCGCAGATCTACGCGTCCGACAACCCGGCGTCCTGGACGCTCAGTTACGGACTGGAGTCCTTCAAGGGCGCCCACCACACCAACTGGAACCTGACCATGGCGGCGACCGTGCTGGTCATGGCACCGGTGATCGTCCTGTTCTTCTTCGCCCAGAAGGCATTCGTCGAGGGCGTCACCCTGACCGGAGTGAAAGGCTAGTAACGATGAAACTCGCAGTGGTGGGCGGCGGTTCCACCTACACGCCCGAGCTGATCGACGGGTTCGCGCGACTGCGCGACACCCTGCCCATCGGCGAGCTGGTGCTGATCGACCCGGCCGCCGACCGGCTGGAGCTGATCGGCGGCCTGGCCCGGCGGATCTTCGCCAAGCAGGGGCACCCGGGCCTGATCACCACCACCTCCGACCTCGACGCGGGCGTCGCCGACGCCGACGCGGTCCTGCTGCAACTGCGCATCGGCGGCCAGGCGGCCCGGCTCCAGGACGAGACCTGGCCGCTGGAGTGCGGCTGCGTCGGCCAGGAGACCACCGGCGCGGGCGGTCTCGCCAAGGCACTGCGCACGGTGCCGGTGGTCCTCGACATCGCCGAGCGGGTCCGGCGCGCCAACCCGGACGCGTGGATCATCGACTTCACCAACCCGGTCGGGATCGTCACCCGCGCGCTGCTCCAGGCCGGGCACAAGGCCGTCGGGCTGTGCAACGTCGCCATCGGCTTCCAGCGCAGGTTCGCGGCGATGCTCGACCTGACGCCGGCCGACATCCACCTCGACCACGTGGGCCTCAACCACCTCACCTGGGAACTGGGGGTGCGCAAGGGCGGCCCGGAGGGCGAGAACCTGCTGCCGCACCTGCTGGCCGCGCACGGCGAGGCCATCGCCGGGGACCTGCGCCTGCCGCGCGCCGTACTGGACCGGCTCGGCGTGGTGCCCTCGTACTACCTGCGCTACTTCTACGCGCACGACGAGGTGGTCCGGGAGCTCGGGACCAAGCCCTCGCGGGCCGCCGAGGTCGCCGCGATGGAGCAGGAACTGCTCGGCCTGTACGGGGACCCGGCGCTCGACGAGAAGCCGGAACTGCTCGCCAAGCGGGGCGGGGCCTTCTACTCGGAGGCCGCCGTGGACCTGGCCGCCGCCCTGCTGGGCGACGGCGGCAGCTCCCTGCAGGTGGTCAACACGCTCAACAACGGGACCCTGCCGTTCCTCCCCGACGACGCCGTCATCGAGGTACAGGCCCGGGTGGACCGCTCCGGACCGGCGCCGCTGACCGTGCCCCGGCTGGACCCGCTCTTCGCGGGGCTCGTCGGACACGTGACGGCGTACGAGGACCTCGCGCTGGACGCGGCCCTGCGCGGCGGCCGCGAGCGCGTCTTCAAGGCCCTGCTGGCGCACCCGCTCGTAGGACAGTTCGACCTCGCCGAGGGGCTGACGGACCGGCTCATCGCGCACAACAAGGAGCACCTGGCATGGGCGTGAGCCGGCCCGTTCCCCCGCCGGCGGCCGCGGCGGTCCTCGCCGTGGACGCGGGCAACAGCAAGACGGACGTGGCGCTGATCGCCGCGGACGGCACGGTCCTCGGA
>NZ_JBSGXB010000315.1:0-8601 GCF_053609185.1 Streptomyces sp. NPDC054956
CGGCCGCGCCCGCGCCCGCCACGCCGTGGCAGCGGCCCTCGCCGCGGCCGCCGTGCTCGTCACGAGCGCCTGCAGCGGCACCGCGAACCCGGACAAGGACCAGGCCGCCTCCTACCGGCTCACGGACAAGACGCCCGCCGCCACCGGAAACCTGGACTCCTTCACCTGGTCCGTCTACGCGGAGCCGACCACCATCGACTACGCCTACTCGTTCGACTTCCCGCCCAACCAGATCCTCGCCAACGTCTGCGAGAGCCTGCTGCGCTGGAACCCCGACCTGACCACCTCGCCGGGCCTCGCGGCCTCGTACGCCAACCCCACGCCCACCAGCTGGGTCTACCAGATCCGCCCCGGCGTGAAGTTCCACGACGGCACGGCGCTGACGGCCGACGACGCCGTCGCCTCCCTGCGCCGCAACCTCGACCCCGAGACGGCCAGCGTCTGGGCGAACCAGTACAAGAACGTGAAGTCCATCGACAAGACCGGGCCGATGGAAGTCACCGTCACCCTCAACAAGCCGGACTCCACCTTCAACAAGTACCTGGCCGCGAGCCCCGGCACCGTGGAGTCCGCCGCCACCCTCGCCAAGTCCGGCAAGGACTACGGCAATCCGCAGACGGGCGTGAACTGTACCGGCCCGTTCTCCTTCGGATCCTGGACCTCGGGCCAGTCGCTCACGCTCAAGCGGTTCGACGGCTACTGGAACCAGGAGCTGAAGGCCAAGTCCGCCGAGGTGAAGTTCGTCTTCCTCGCCGACGCCACCACCCGCGTCAACGCCTTCCAGAGCGGTGAGGTCGACGGCGGCTGGATGGTCCCGCCGAACGCCTACGCCCAACTGGGCTCCACCCAGGCCGGAAAGCTCTACTTCGGCCGCAACACCACCGTCGCCGACGAGGTGGTCAGCAACCTCAAGGGCCCGCTCGGCGACGCCCGGGTCCGCCAGGCCCTCCTCATGGCCGTCGACCGCAAGGGCATCGTCAAGGCCGGCGCCGGCGGGGTCGGCGAGGTCTCCGACTCGCTCGTCTCCGACAACCTCTGGGCCGACGCACCGGCCGGCGCCCGCGAAGCGCTCCTGAAGGACCTGCCGAAGTACCCGTACGACCCGGCCAAGGCCAAGGCGCTCGCCGCCGAGGCCGGAGTGAACGGCCAGAAGGTCGTGATCGCGACGAGCCCGCTCGACTCGCAGACGACCATCATCACCCAGGCCGTCGCCCAGGCCGCCACCGCCATCGGCCTCAAGCCCGAGATCAACTCCATGTCGGCGGAGAAGTACACGACCCTCTTCACCGACCCGGCGGCGCGCGAGGGCATCGACCTCTTCCTCACCTTCTGGTACACCTCCATCACCGACCCGCTGGACATGTTCGCCTCCCTGGAGACCGGCGCGTTCAGCAACTACGGCAACTGGTCCGACCCCGCGTTCGACGCCGCCGTCGAAAAGGCCGTCGGAGCCTACGACCCCGCCGAGCACGCGGCCGCCAACGCCGAGGCCGCCAAGACCGCCACGCGCGAACTGCCCTGGCTGCCCCTCTACACCCAGCCCGTCAGCGTCTTCCTCGGCAAGAAGATCACCGGCGTCCAGCCCTCCATCGCCTACCTCTACTACCCGTGGGCGGCCGAGATCGGAGCCAAGGGATGACGGCCGCGGTGGCCCGGGCCGGACGGGTGCTGCGCCGCCTGGCCGGCATGGCGGCGACCCTGCTCGTCACCTCCTTCCTCGTCTTCTCCTCCCTGTTCCTCGCGCCCGGTGACCCGGCCGGCTTCCTGGTCAAGGGACGCAGCCCCAGCCCGGAGGACCTCGCCGCGCTCCGCAGCCAGTACGGATTCGACGAGCCCTTCCTCGTCCGGTACTGGAACTGGCTCGAAGGGGTGCTGCACGGCGACTTCGGCCGCTCCTACCTCTTCCACCAGGACGTCAGCTCCGTCATCTGGTCGCGGCTGCCCTCGTCCATGCTCCTGATCGCCGTGTCCGGCCTGATGATCGCGGTCTTCGGCATCGGCTCCGGCATCGTCGGCGCGCTGCGCCGGGGAAGCCGCACCGACCGCTCCCTGATGCTCCTCGTCACCGTGGGCGCCGCGGCGCCCGCCTTCGTCGCCGCCCTGCTCCTGCGGTCGGTGTTCGGCGTGCAACTGGGCTGGTTCCCCACCATCGGCAACGGCGAAGGCGTCCTGGACCGGCTGCACCACGTGGTCCTGCCCGCGGCCGCCCTGTCCGTGACCTTCACCGCCCTGGTGACCCGCGTGACCCGCTCGGCCATGCTCGACGAACTGCGCCGCGACCACGTGGAAGTGGCACTGAGCCGCGGGACACCGCGGCGCACCGTCATCCGGCGCCACGTCCTGCGCAACGCGCTCGGCCCCATCGTCACCGTCTCGGCGCTCCTGGTCTCGGGCATGCTCGTCAGCACCGCGATCGTCGAGACCGCCTTCGGGATGTCCGGCGTGGGCTCCCTGCTCGTGCAGTCCGTGGACCAGCTCGACTTCCAGGTCGTCCAGGCCATCGTCCTGCTGGTGGTCGCCGCGTTCGTCGTCGTCAACGCCCTCGTCGACCTCGTCCACCCACTGATCGATCCGCGCATGGCGGCGGCCGGGAGCGCCCGATGAGCACACTTCCCGACGCGGGCACCCGCGCCCGCGCCCCGCGCACCCGGCGCGACCCGCTCGCCCGACTGCGCCGCCTCGGCGGCGGCCGGCTCCAGCGGACCTGCCTGGTCCTCCTCGTCCTGTTCGTACTCGTCGCCCTGCTGGGACCCTGGATCGCCCCCGAGGACCCGACCTTCGGCCACCTCGGCGACACCCTCCTGGGGCCGGGCGCCGCACACTGGCTGGGCACCGACCAGGGCGGCCACGACACCCTCTCGGCGCTCCTCGTCGGCACCCGGACCAGCCTGGCCGGACCGCTCGCCGTCGTCCTGTTCTCCACCGTCCTCGGCGTCGCCGTCGGCCTGTTCACCGCCTGGCGCGGCGGCTGGATCGACACCGCCGTCGGCCGGGTCCTCGACGTCCTGTTCGCCTTCCCGGCGCTGCTCCTCGCGATCCTCGCGGTGGCGCTGTTCGGCAAGGGGATGACCGCGCCGGTGATCGCCATGGCCATCGCCTACATGCCGTACACGGCGCGCCTCGTCCGCGGCCTGGCCGTCCAGGAGAAGTCCCGGCCCTACGTCGCCGCGTACCAGGTGCAGGGCCACTCGGCCCTGTACGTCACGGTCCGCGGGCTGCTGCCCAACCTCGCCCCGACGCTGCTGGCCCAGTCGACGGTGAACTTCGGCTACGCCCTGCTCGACCTCGCCGCCCTCTCCTTCCTCGGGCTGGGCGTGCAGCCGCCCACCCCCGACTGGGGCGCCATGATCAACCAGGGGCAGGCGGCCGTCCTGCAGGGGCAGCCGCTGTCCGCGATCGCGCCGGCCGTGGCGGTCGTCCTGGTCGTCGTCGCCTTCAACGTCGTCGGGGAAGACCTCGGCGACCGGCTCGCGGGGAGGGACTCCTGATGACACTGCTCGCATACGACGACCTGAAGGTCACCCTCCCGGCGATGGCCCGCCCCGTCCTCGACGGGATCACGCTCACCGTCGCCGCCGGAGAGGTGGTCGCCCTCGTCGGGGAATCCGGCTCGGGGAAATCGGTCACCGCCCGCGCCGCCCTCGGCCTGTTCCCGCAGGGCGCCGAGATCGGCGGCCGGGTGAGCGTCGACGGGACCGACCTGGTCGGCGCCGCCCCCGCGCGCTTGCGCGAGGTGCGCACGAACAAGGCCGCCATGATCTACCAGGATCCGCGGGCGGCCATCAACCCGGTACGCCGGGTCGGGGACTTCCTCACGGAACCGCTGCGGCTGGTCCACGGCTGGTCCAGGGCCCGGGCCGAGGTCAGGGCCGCCGAACTGCTCGGCGCGGTCGGCCTGCCCGACCCCGCCCGGCACCTGAACCAGTTTCCGCACGAGCTCTCCGGCGGCATGCTCCAGCGCGTCGTGATCGCCGCCGCCCTCACGGCCGAACCCCGGCTGCTGCTGTGCGACGAGCCCACCACCGCGCTCGACGTCAGCACCCAGGCCGAGATCCTGGCCATCCTGGGAAGGCTCCAGCGCGAACGCGGCCTCGGACTCCTCCTCATCACCCACGACATCGAGCTCGCGGCCTCCGTGAGCGACCGGATCTACGTCATGTACGCGGGCCGGATCGTCGAGACGGCGCCGGTGGCGGAACTCTTCGCCTCCCCCCGGCACCCCTACACCGCGGGCCTGCTCGGCTCCTCCCCGCCGCTCCTGGGCCCGATCGGCCGCCTCACCCCCATACCCGGAGCCCCGATGGGGCTGCTGGAGTCCGCGCCCGGCTGCGCCTTCGCACCCCGCTGCCGGTTCGCCGAACCCGGGCTCTGCGACCAGTCCCCGCCGGAGCTCGAACGGCACGGACCGGCCGAGGTCGCCTGCCACCGCGTCGCCGAACTCACCCGCAAGGAGGACAGTTGACCACCGAGCCGAGAACAGACGGCGAGCCGGCAGCGGACGGTGCCCGGGAGACGGGCGGTGCTCCGGCAAGGGGCGGCGCTCCGGCGACGGGCAGCCCTCCGGTGACGGGGAGCGCCCCGGAACTCCTCCGGGTGAGCGGTCTGCGCAAGACCTACCGGACCGGCGGGACGGAGGTCGTCGCCGTCGACGACCTGTCGTTCTCCGTACGGGCGGGCGGGGCGCTCGGCATCGTGGGCGAGTCCGGGTCCGGGAAGACCACGACGGCCCGGATGCTCGTCGGACTCGAACGGCCCGACGCGGGGGAGATCCTCGTCCAGGGCCGGCCGTTGGCGGCCTCCGTACGGGGGAGGCCGGCCCGGCTGGCGAGGGCGAAGGCCGTCCAGATCGTCTTCCAGGACCCCTACCTCTCCCTGGACGCCCGGATCAGCATCGGCGACACGATCGACGGCGTGCTCCGGCTGCACGGCACGACCGACCGGGCGGCCCGCGCCGCGCGGGTCAGGGAACTCCTCGCACAGGTCGGCCTCGGCGACCGCGAGGCCGCCGCACTGCCCCGCCGGCTCTCGGGCGGGCAGCGCCAGCGCGCCGCGATCGCCCGGGCGCTGGCGGTCGAACCCGCCGTCCTGGTGCTGGACGAGGCGGTCTCCGCGCTGGACGTGTCGGTGCAGGCGCAGGTGCTCAACCTGCTCTCCGACATCCGGCGCGACACCGGCATCGGGCTGGTCTTCGTCAGCCACGACCTCGCCGTCGTCCGCTACGTCTGCGACGAGGCGCTCGTCATGTACCGGGGCCGGATGATGGAGCACCGCCCGGTCTCGGAGCTCCTCGGCGACCCGCAGCACCCCTACACGCGGCTGCTGCTGGCCTCGGTGCCCCGTCCGGGCTGGGACCCGGACTCGATCAGCCGGCGGCGCCGCGAGCTGGATCCACTGGGCGGACGGTGACGGCGCCGGCGACGGCGTGACGCAGGGGCGGGGTGGTACGTACCCGCCCCTGCTTCGTTCTCAGAACCAGTTGATCGTGAGCGGGAAGGTGGTGCTGGCGGTGGCGCCGGTGCTGTCGGTGGCGGTGGCGGTGATCTGGAGGGTGCCGGTGGACCAGGGCTTGCCGGTGATGCGGCCGGTGGCGGCGTCGAGGGTCAGGCCCCAGGGGAGGCCGGTGGCGGCGTAGCGGACGGGGGGCTTTCCTCCGGTGGTGGTGAGCTGGATGGTGCAGCTCTGGTTGAACTTGCAGGTCTGCGGGCCCGGGCCGACCAGCTTCAGATCACCCGGAGTCGGGGTGGGGGTCGGGGTCGGGGTGGGCGTCGGTGTGGGTGTCGGCGTCGGCGTCGGTGTGGGTGTCGGGGTCGGTGTGGTGCCGCAGCCCGGGGTGGCCTCCGGTGGCAGCGGGACGCGCCAGATCTGGGTGTCGTTCTCCGATCCGACGAGCAGGCTGGTGCAGTCGGCGTACGTCACCGTCTCGCCCTGGGACTGCGCCGGGAGGGCGACGTCGGCGAGCTTGGTGCCCGATGTGTCGTACACGGAAGCCGTGTTGGCGCCCATCGGCCCGCCGCTGCGCAGGGTGTACGAGGCGCCGGACGGCGAGAACGCGCCGTCGGTGGCGAAGACCGGGCCCGGCCGGACCGCGGTGAGGGTGTTGACCTGCCCGGTCACCGGCGGCAGCGGGGCCTGGTACAACTGGCCCGCCGCTCCGATGAGTTTGCTCGCCACGTAGAGCCGGCCGGTGACGGGGTCGGCGAGCAGGGACTCGGCGTCGTGCTTCCCGTCGGCGTAGTGGAAGCGGTACGTCACGGGCGTCACCGTGGCGTTGGCCAGCGCGTCGGGTTCGGCGAAGGAGTGCACGGTGATCTCCGCGCGGCCGCCGAAGTTGTCGCCGATGTCCCCGACCAGGATCGTGGGACCGCCCGCGGCGTCCCTGCCGATCGCCAGGGCCTCCCAGTCGGTGTTGCCCACTCCGGAGACGGTGAACGTGGCCAGGAGCCGGCCGGTGGCGCCGTTGCAGTCGATGGCGAAGACCTGGTTGGTGTTCCCGCTGTCGTTGACGGCGTAGAAGACGCCCGGGTGCTTGCGGCTCATGGCGAGGCCGCTGAGCTCGGCCAGGCCCCCGGGGAGCGTGCACTTGCGCTCGGGGGCCAGGGCGGAACCGGCCGGGGGTGCGGGGACCCCCGCGGTGGGGGCGGCGCTCGCCGTGGAACCGGCCATCCAGGCCACGGCCGGCAGGATCGTCGCGAGGACCGCGGTGGCGAGGGCGGCGGCCCGTGGGGGTGTGAGGAGTAGTCGGGACATGCCCACCATGTGATGGGACATCAGGTCGGGGCGCCAGGGTCAACCACTCTCCGTTCGAGCATCGTTCAATGCCGGACCGGCATGCGTGGCCGGTACGGGGCCACCTCCGGCCGGGGCGGGGTCCGACGTGCTCGGATCAGCGCGCCGGCTCCCGTACGGGCGAGTTGTGCCGGGCGTGCGCGATGAAGGCGCGGGCCGCACGGCTGAGCGGCCGCCGGGCGTGCGCTATGCCCACCGGGCGCAGCAGGGGCGGTGTGAAGGAGCGGATCTCCGCCCTGCTGCCGAAGGCCCTGGACACCACGTCGCGGTACCAGATGAGGGAGCCGCGGCCGTCGGTCACGCCCGTCACCCAGGCGAGGCGTTCGTCCACCTCGAGGCAGGGCACCGGGCGCACGCCCAGGCAGCTGAACATGGCCTCCATCTCGGTGCGCCGTCCGGTCCCGGGCGTGGGCAGCACCATCGGCAGGCCGTCGAGGGCGCGGAAGGGCAGCGGGTCGGGCAGGGTCGAGCCGATCGGGGAGATGAGCACCACCTCGCGCTCCTGGATGTGGTGGGTCGAGAGCTCCTTGTCGATGGGAAGGTCGACGAGGGCCAACTCCGCCCTGCCCTGGCCCAGTTCCTGGACCAGGGCCTCTCGGCTGTCGTACTGCTGGAGCTTGACGTCGATGCCGGGGTGCCGCTCGGTGAAGGCGGGGATCAGCTCGGAGGCCAGGTCGAGGGCCAGGGTGGGGGTGGCGACGAGGGTGAGGGTGGCCCGGCCGCCCTTGCCGTGCGGGGTCCCGATGTCGTCGATCGCGTCCACCGCGTCGAGTACGGTGCGGGCGAGACGGACGACCCGGGCCCCTTCCGGTGTGAGGTCAACCCCCCTTCCCCGGCGGGCGAGGAGTTCGACGCCGAGGTCGCGCTCCATGGCCTGGACGGCCCGGGACAGCGCGGACTGGGCGACGAAGACCGAGGCCGCCGCGCCCGTGATGGAGCGGCAGTCGGCGACGGCGACGAGGTAGCGGAGCTGGGCGAGGGTGGGCGTCATGACCGGACGGTAACCGCGCGAGGGTGTACCCGTAAGACCAAGTCGGGTGAACAAGTACCCGACTTCGCAAAGGCGTTCATGCTGGACGGGTGGCAAGCCATGCCGATGCGGCATGAGCCCGCGCCAATAGGGTGTGTCGACGGGTGCCCGGAAGGGGGTGCCCGGGCCATGTCGCCGCAGGTCACGGGCTTGGGTGGCGTGAGCGGGGCGGTGGGCCGGGGCTCCGCGGGGTGGGAAGTCGCTTATTCCGCATGGCCGTTGACAGTGCAGGGTCGCCACCGCACGATGCATCGCGGCGTCAGGGGAATTTGACCACCGTTCAAGCACGGCCCTCGGTGGACCACCCGGCCGAACCCGCGCGTCGCACCCTTTGCTCCCCCACCCCGGCGGACCCGGCCCGTCCCTTCGGCCCGGCCCGCAGCTCTCCCCCCGTCTTCCGCCTTGCCCCGCGCCATGTCACACAGCACTGGAAGAGGAGCGCCCGTGACCCCTCAGCCCGAGCCGTCCCCCGAGCCGTCACCGCAGCCCGAGCCTTCTCCCGAACCGTCATCGCGTCCAGGAACCGGGACCGAGATGGACACGGGCAGGGAACTGGTCGTCGCCGTCAGCCCGTTCGAGGAACCCAACCCGCGGATCGTCGCAGCCGCCGAACGCGCCGGGTCCCTCGGCCTGCTGGACCTCGGCCGCGACGACCGGGCCGCGGGGGGGGGGGGCGCCGGGGAGGCGCGGCCCCCCGGGGGGGGGCGCGCGGGGGGGGAGGGCGCCCGGGCGGGGGGGGGGGGCCCCCGGGGGGGGCCCGCCGGGCTGGGGACCCGGCGACGCGC
>NZ_JBSGXB010000316.1:0-8547 GCF_053609185.1 Streptomyces sp. NPDC054956
CGATGAACAGTTTCCCGGGGTTCGCCAGGGGCTGGTCGCCGAGCACGCGCTTGGTCATGACTGTGGCTGCCTTCCGGTGTCGGGTGCGAGGGGGCGCTGCGGCTAGCCCCGCGCGAGCTGAGTCAAGAACGTCTCCGCGAGGGCCTTGGAGGAGTACGGGTTCTGGCCGGTGGTGAGCCGGCGGTCCACGACCACGTGCGAGTCCCAGATGGCTTCGGCCTTCTCGTAGCGTGCGCCGAGCCGGGTGAGTTCGGCCTCCAGGATCAGCGGCAGGCGGCCGGCCATGTTGGTGACGAGCTCCTCGCTGTGCGAGAAGGCGGTCATCCGGTAGCCCTCGAACGGCCAGCGGCCTTCGCCGTCGCGCAGGGCGAGCAGGGCGGTGTGGCCGTGGCAGACGGTCGCGAGGGGCTTGTCCTGGGCGATGGCCCAGCGCAGGATCTGCGCGAGCTCGTCGGACTTGGGCAGGTCGCCGATGGCGCCGTGGCCGCCACTGATGTAGATCCCGTCGTAGTCGGCGACGTCCTTCTCGCCCAGGGTCTCCAGGGCGATCGGCTCTCTGAGCTGATCGCTCTCGCCGATGACGCGGACGTACTCGGCGGCGTTGGCCGCGTCCTCGTCCGCCGAGCCCTGGGGGCGGACCCACTGGAGGAACTGGGGGTCGACGCTCGTCTGGTCGACCGTGGGGGCGCGGCCCCCGATCGTCGCCACGTCCACGGTGTGGCCGGCGGCCTTGAAGAGCGTATAAGGGACGACGAATTCCTCGGCCCAGAAACCCGAGGGATGTTGTTCCCCGTCCAACAGATGAAGCGTGGCCTTGGCCGTCATGACGACGAGAATCTTCATGACTCTTCTCCTTGTTTCTGGATGCGCCGGATTCGCTGACGATTCAACACGCAGCCCGCCAGGGGCGTAAGGGGGTGACGTCAGGCCCGCGATACTTCGTCACGTGCGTCCAACGCCGAGATGATGATGCGGAATTCATCGACCAGGGGGTGGTCGGGATGGGCTTCTGCGAATATGCGTTCTCCGTAGAGCGCCGCCATTTCCGACACGTACGGAAGGATTCCGGCCAGCGGGGTGCGGTAGACCTCCTCGGCCCGCCGCCGGGCGGCCTCCCGGTCCACGCCCTCGGGGGCCATGCTCATCACCAGGGTCCTGCGGCAGGCGAGCCGGCCGGTCAGGGCGATGGTCTCGGCGGCGCCGAGGAGGTCGATCCGGTCGGCCCGGGCCATGATCAGGAGTACGTCGGCGCTCGCCATGGCGGTGACCGACTCGTTGTTGAGTCCGGCGTGGGTGTCGAGGAGCAGGACGTCGAGCGAGTGGTGCCCCGAGAGCCGGTCGAAGCCCTCGGGCAGCAGCCCGACGTCGTAGCCCGTGGTCATGAGCTCGCGCAGGGCCGCCGTCCCGGTCCGGGCCGGCACCACGTACAGCCCGGGCACGACCTCCTGTGCGGCGGCCTCGATCTCGCACCGCCCGAGCAGGTAGTCGGCCAGCGAGGGGCCGGGGCGCAGCCTGAAGAGCAGGTCCAGGGTGGGCGACTGGATGTCCGTGTCGATCACCCCCACCCGGCGTCCCCCGGCGGCGATGAGCAGGGCCAGGTTCGCCAGCACCGAGGACTTTCCGGTCCCGCCGCGGTACGAGTGCACCACGATGGTCCGGGTCATCAGGCCACGACCTTGTGGTGGGTGCCGTCCGCGTGCGGCCCCCGCGCCGCGCGTGGCCGGTGCAGGGCCAACATGGTGACGTCGTCGTGCTGTTCGGCTGTTCCGGTGTGTTCGCGTACGGCCGTGTCCATCCGGTCGACCACCTCCCTGCCGCTGACCGGGGGGCCGGAGAGCAGCTGCAGCATCCGCTCGTCTCCGAGGAAGGTTCCGCCGGGACAGCGGGCCTCGGGCACTCCGTCCGTGAACACGAAGAGGGTGTCCCCCGGGTTCAACTGGGCGTAGCCGAGCGTGTACACACAGTCCGGCAGCACCCCGACGGCGGGGCCGGTGACCTCCAGGGCGAGCGGTTCTCCGCCGTCGGCGGCCAGCAGCAGCGGCGGGTTGTGGCCGCCGTTGATGTAGACCAGGGATCCGGTGAGCGGGTCGAGCACCCCGAAGAAGAGGGTGGCGAAGTAGCCCTGCCGCAGGTGGTTGCGGGTCAGGTAGCCGTTGGTGGCGGTGACCGCGTTGAGCAGCGGGGTGGCCCCGACGACCGGGATGCGCCGGCTGTTGCCGGTGCGGCCGGCGGCCACCAGGTGCTGGAGGCCGCTGTTCTCGGCGGTGTGCCGCAGCAGGGAGCGGATGAGAGCCATGAAGAGCGCGGCGCCGACCCCCTTGTCGCAGACGTCGGCGACGACGAAGGCGAGGCGGCGGCCGCGGGAGAGCTCGAAGACGTCGTAGAAGTCCCCGGCGACCTGCCGGGCGGGCCGGAAGCGCACGTCGATCTCCCAGCCCTCGGGGACCGGCAGGGACTCCGGCAGGAAGCCGGCCTGGATCTCCCGGCCGATCTCCAGTTCCTTCTCGTAGCCCATGAGTTCGGCGCGGGCGTCGGCTTCGCGCAGGGTGCGGCCGAGTCCGGCGCGCTCCGAGCAGCTGTGCAGCCGGGCCCCGACGAGGGCGGGCAGGAAGGGCGGCAGGAGGTATTCGTGGCCGAGCCGGACGTGTCCCTCCAGGGCGGCGAACTCCGTCACGGTCCAGACGACCGCGATGGGGGCCCCGCCCCAGCGGCGCAGCCGGTGCACGGCCGCCCGTACAGACTCCCCGTCGGCCTCGGCCGGGGCGAGCAGCACGTCCGCGTCGGGAAGTTCCCGCATCGGGCCGGCCAGCAGGTCGGCGAGGGTGCGGGGGAAGAGCGCCGCGCCCATCTCTCCCAGCGCTTCGAGCAGTTCCACGGGCGGTGGCGGGTATTGGTCGAGGATGATCACGGTCGTGGAGGGCATGGGTCCGTCCCCTCAGCCATCACGGTCAGCGTGCTGATGTTGCGGCCGTCCCTGCGTACGTAGCCGAACTCGTCCACGCTGGTCAGTGCCAGGTGAATGCCGAGACCGCCGATCCGGCGGCGCTCGGGGGCGCTCTCCCGGTCGGGCGGCAGCCGCCCCCCGACGGGGTCGAAGGCCGGCGCCCGGTCCTCTATGGAGATCTGCACCCGGCCCGGCCCGAAGCGGCCGCGGACGGTGATCCGTCCGTCGCCGCCCCGGTACCCGTGCATCACGACGTTCGTGGCCAGCTCGTCCACGGCCAGCCTGATCCGGTAGGCGGAGCCCTTGTCCAGGCCCGCCCCCCGGGCCAGCCGCAGGACGAGCGCGGCGATGTCGCCCAGTGCCCCCAGGGTGGCGGGCACCTCCAGCTCCGCGGACGCCACCGCCGTCTCGACCACGTCATCCATCGGAATCGGCCGCCCCGGACTCAGTCGTCGGACAGTACGATGCTGCGGTCCAGCCCGGCCGTCCGGATGGTCCGGGAGACGGGCTCGATGGCGCCGACCACCTTGATGGTGACGTGGTCCGCCACCTTCTGCTGGGCGAAGACCAGGGAGCGCAGTCCGGCACTGGCCATGTAGCCGACGCCGGCCATCCTGATCTCGACGGTGCTGGTGCCGTGCCCGGCGGCCTTCTCGATGGTCCGGTGGAAGTCCGGCGCGGTCTTGGCGTCGAGTTCGCCCTCCAGCTCGATCACGGTGGTGTCGCCCTCGATGCTCAGGGACACGGAAAGCGGCATGTCAGGTCTCCTTCGGACGTACGGGTTCGCGTGGGCTGGCCGGAGCTCGCTCTAGAGCTCCGCGTCGGGCGTGCGGCCGACCAGGATCACGACCGAGCGCGGACCGATGAGGTACTTGCCGGCGTTCTCCAGTTCGAGTTCGGCGCCGGGGGTGCGGATGTCGTACGGGGCCTCGGCCCCGGTGTCCGCGAAGAGGTGCCAGCTGCGGCCGCCCGGGAGGGCGGGCAGTTCCAGGTCGTGCGCTTCCCAGTGGGAGTTCATGGCCACGTACACCACGTCGTCGTCGCCGGTGCCGCAGCGGGCCACCGCCAGCAGGCGGCTGTCCGCCGACCAGTCGGGCTGCCAGGCCCGCTCACCGTGCCAGCTGATGTCGGGCAGCCCGAGGCTGTCCCTGAGCTGTCCGGTGGGGTGGGCGGTGGAGCGCAGCTCCCGGTGGCGCCCCCGGAAGGCGATCATCTCCCGGGTGAACCGGAGCAGTTCGGAGTTCTCGTCGACCTGGTCCCAGTCGAACCAGGACAGTTCGTTGTCCTGGCAGTAGGTGTTGTTGTTGCCCTGCTGGGTGCGCGCCACCTCGTCGCCCGACAGCAGCATCGGAATGCCCTGACTGGTGAAGAGGATGGCCAGGGCGTTCTTCATCTGGCGCAGCCGCAGCGCGTTGACCTCGGGATCGTCGGTCGGCCCCTCGACGCCGCAGTTCCAGCTGGCGTTGTCGTTGCCGCCGTCGTTGTTGCCCTCGCCGTTGGCCTCGTTGTGCTTGTCGTTGTAGGAGACAAGGTCGGCCAGGCTGAAACCGTCGTGCGCGGTCAGGAAGTTGACCGAGGCCGAGGTCCCGCGGCTGGAGTAGAGGTCCGGCGAGCCGGCGATGCGGGTGGCGAGTTCCCCGGTGATCCCGGGGTCGCCCTTGAGGAAGCTGCGTACGGTGTCGCGGTACTTCCCGTTCCACTCCGCCCAGCGGCCGTACGCCGGGAAGTTGCCGACCTCGTAGAGGCCGCCGGCGTCCCAGGCCTCGGCGATGAGCTTGGTGTGCCGCAGGACGGGGTCGTAGGCGAGCAGTTCCAGCAGCGGCGGGTTGGGCAGCGGGGTGCCGTCCGGGGAGCGGCCGAGGATGGCCGCGAGGTCGAAGCGGAACCCGTCGATGTGGTAGTCGGCGACCCAGTGGCGCAGGCAGTCGAGCACGTAGTTGCGCACCACGGGGTGGTTGCAGTTGACGGTGTTGCCGGTGCCGCTGAAGTTGAAGTAGTACCCCTCGGGCGTGAGCATGTAGTACGTGGCGTTGTCGAGCCCCTTGAAGGAGATCGTGGGGCCCTGCTCGTTGCCCTCGGCGGTGTGGTTGAAGACGACGTCGAGGATGACCTCGATGCCGGCCGCGTGCAGGTCCTTGATCAGGGTGCGGAACTCGTCGCCCTGCATCCCGTAGCGTCCGGTGGCCGCGTACCCGGCCTTGGGCGCGAAGAACGAGACGGTGTTGTAGCCCCAGTAGTCGAAGAGCTTCTCGCCGGTCTCCGGGTTGGAGCGCGGGTTGTCGCTCTCGTCGAACTCGAACACCGGCAGCAGCTCTATGCAGTTGATCCCGAGTTCCTTCAGGTACGGGATCTTCTCGCGCAGCCCCGCGAAGGTGCCGGGGGCGGTGACGCGCGAGGAGGGGTGCCGGGTGAAGCCGCGCACGTGGGTCTCGTAGACGACGAGGTCCTCCGCGGGGATGCCGAGCGGGGTGTCGTCGCCCCAGTCGAAGTCCTGGAGGCAGACCCGGGAGCGGTACTGGTAGCCGCGGTTGCGGTCCGGTTCCACGCCCCACACGTCCCGGCCGGCGATCAGCCGGGCGTACGGGTCGGAGAGCACCTGGCGGGCGTCGAAGCGGTGCCCGGTGACCGGGTCGTAGGGGCCGTCGGCCCGGTACCCGTACTCGATGTTCTCGTGGTCGAGGCCGAAGACCGTCATGGCGAAGACGCTGCCGGTGCGGAACTCCTGGGGGAACTCCAGCTCGGCCATGGGTTCGGGCTCGCCGCGCTTGTAGATGACCAGGGTCATGGAGGTGGCCTGGTCGGAGAAGACCGAGAAGCTGACCCCGCCGGGGACCACGTTGGCCCCGAAGGGGAACGGCTTGCCGGCCCGGACGCGGTACCCGCCCACCTCGTGGGTCGGGTACGCGTCGACGCGCAGCACCTGTTCGGACGCCGGCTCGCTCATCGCGCGGCCCGCGCCTTGACGGTGGCGGCCTTGGCGGCGGCCGCCTCGGCCTCGCCCGTGGAGAAGAAGTCGAGGAAGCCGGTGGCCGACATGACGAACCGGACTTCCTCGCTCACCCCGTAGAGGGTGACGGCGACCCCGGCGTGCTGGGCCTCGCGGTAGACGACGAGCAGGGTGCGCAGCCCGGCGCTGGAGACGTAGGTGACGGCCGTCAGATCGATGCGCAGCGGCTTGCCCTCGCGGACCAGCGGCAGCAGCGTCTGCAGCAGCGATCCGGAGGTCTCGCTGTTGATCTCGCCGGTGGCGACGAGCACGGTGCCCGTCTTGTTGCGTCGTTCCTTCACGTTCAGGGTCATTGCTTTCCCCTCTGGATGGGGCGCCCCCGTTGAGCGCTATTGGGCGGTCGGCCGCAGCCGGACCTTGACCTTGACCCGGCCCTGGACGTCGGGCAGCCGGACGGTGAGGCCGTCGGCGTCGAAGTCCGTGTACGGCTTCTCGTCGATGTCGACCGACGCGATCCGCACCGAGCCGGCGGGGAGCAGGTCGGGCGAGACGCGCAGGACGCGGTCGGGCAGGCCGCTCGGCTCGGGCTTGAAGTGGAAGTCCATCTCCCGGCCGTTGACGAGCAGGTTGTTGTAGACCGCGGAGAGGTAGCAGAGCTCCGCGGAGTGGTACATGGACATCGAGTGGCTGCCCTTGAGCCGCTCGGTGCCGAGCAGGTACGGGGTACCGCTGGCGAGCACGTTGAAGTAGACGGCTCCCTCGTCGTGGTCGAGGAAGAAGGTGTTGTAGAAGGCCTGCGCCTGCCGCGCCTCGCGCAGGAACTCCTCGCCGCCGACGGTGCCGTTCAGGATGAGGTAGGCGAGGATCGCCTGCTCCTGCTGCCACCAGGCCTTGCGGTCGTGCCAGGCGAAACGATACGTCTCCTGGTCGCCCTCCTTCACCCGCTCCACCACGTCGTACCAGCCGCCGCGCTGCACGTCGCTGCCGACGGCCGGCATGATCTCGCCGATCCTGCGGGCGAGCTCCTCGTAGGCCGGCTTGGCCTTCAGCGAGTTCATCCGCATCAGGTTCCAGGCGATCTTGAGGTTGTGGCCGACGACCGCGCGGTTCTGCTGCCAGCTGTGCGCCTTGTCGTGGGACCAGTCGCGGAAGAAGCGCTCCTGGACGAAGGGGCTGTGCTCGTAGTCCGGGAACTTCTCCGCGATCGTGTCGAAGGTGTACTCGAGGAAGTCGGCGTACTTCTGGTCGCCGGTCGCCAGGTACAGGTTGATCAGGTACGCGGGCGCGTGGTCGCCGACCGAGTTCCAGTTCTTGCGCTCCGCGTTCTCCCCGAGGGACTCGTGGTCGGCGCTGAAGAGGATCGGGTCGATGTGCGAGAAGTACCCGCCCTGCTCCGGGTCCTTGAAGAACTTGTCGAAGAGCCGGATGGTGGCGTCGGCATCGCTCTTGATCCGGACGTCACCGGTGACCCGGTAGGTCTGGATCGGGCCGGCCAGCGCGTAGATCTGCTCGTACATCGGGATCGCGTCGTAGTCGTCGGAGAACTCCGAGGTGAACAGCTTCCGTTCGCTGTCCCCGTCGACGCTGATGCCGTGGTACCAGAAGACCACGTCCTCCTCGCTGTCCACGACGCGCATGTGCTTGCGCAGGTACTCGGTGCCGCGCTCGGCGACCTCCAGGTACTCGTCCTTGCCGGTCAGCAGGTAGGCCGAGGCCATGCCGTAGACCAGCCGGGAGATCGTGTCGGTCTCCTGGACGTGGCTGGCGGTCTTGTCCCCGCCGAGCCGGATCTCGGTGCGGTACTCGGTGAAGTCCACGGGCCCGTCGCCGAACTGCGCCCGCTTGTAGAAGTCGGCCAGCGATTCGATCTGCTTGACCCACCAGCCGGTCTCCTCGAAGCGGTAGTCCTCGGCCCCGCGGCCCAGGAACACCAGGCGCTTGGCCTCGAAGCGGCCGCCGTGCTCGGGGTAGTGCACCCCGTAGACGTAGAGGAACCGGCCCGGGGAGAGCATCTCGTCGATGTGCCCGGAGGCGTCGATGTAGGGCTCGTCCAGGTTGCGGACCAGTTCGGCGCTGGGGCCCCCGGCCAGGGAGACGTCGAACGCGCGGCCGTCCGCGGTCTTCAGGCGCAGGACGCGCGACCCGGAGTCGAAGCGGGTGACGTAGCCGGCGATCGTGTCGGAGAAGGAGAAGCTCACGGCATCCGCCATGTCATACACCGTCCTTGTCGTGGGAGCTGTCGTCCTCGAACCCCTGGCTGACCTCGACGATCACCCCGTCGGGATCGCGGACCCACACGGTCCGCCACCCGCAGATGAAATCGTCGAAGTCCAGTGGCCCCAGGGTCACTTCGGCCGCGTCTCCCAGCTGTGCCAGGAACGCGTCCACGCTGTCGGTCTGGAAGGCCAGGTGGCGCATCCGCCCCGGGGCCTGCGGCCCGTCCTCGTGCGCCGGGCGGGCCGGGCCGGTGCCGGCCGCGAAGAGCTCCAGGTACACGTCGCCCTGGCGCAGGAAGATGATCCGGGACTCCCCCAGGTCGACCACCCGGGCCCTGGAGAAGCCGAAGTACCGGGTGTAGAACTCCTCGGTGGTCTTCTGGTCGGCGCAGTTCAGGCCCACGTGCGACCACACCATCGGGCCCGGCATCAGCCGGCGC
>NZ_JBSGXB010000317.1:0-8518 GCF_053609185.1 Streptomyces sp. NPDC054956
TGCGCCGCCCCCTGGGGCGGCCCCGCGGGGGGGCCCCCCGCCACCGCCGAGACCGCGTCGGCGAACGGCGAAGCCGCCGCATCCGGCATCACCGGGTCGTCCGCGAGCGCGACCAGAGCGACGGTGAAGTGGCGGCGCACGGCCTCTGCCCGCCCGGCGAACGCCCGCAACCAGCCACGGACCGTGCCTTCGGCCAAGCCCAGACGGGCGGCGACCTGGCGGTGGCCCATCCCCAGAGCGGCTATCTCCAGCCCGGCTCCGATCACCTCGGCCGCATCCGCCCGCCGCGGCCAAAACGCCTCCGCCAGCAGCATGTGCGTGACCTTGCAGCCTGAGCAGCGCGTACGGCGCGGCCGGAGAAACAGCCGGGCCCCAAGATCACCCCGGATCGAGCGCGGCCGGCCATGACCCCACGGCGCCAGAACCGCCCCACAGACCGGACAAGTCAGCCGACCCTGCCGAAGCTGACGCTCCACCAACAGCCCGTCCGAGTCGACAACCAGCACCGACACCTCCACCTGACCTGCAACGATCAGCCGGAACCTCTCCAAACGGACCACCGGTCATGCTCGACTCGCCCGATCACCTGTGTGCCCTGTTTCGCTTGCTGTGCCCCCACGGACCAGGTTGATACATAATCCGCTTCGTCTGGATGGTGCGAGCTCGGACAATGGAAGAGCTGGAAGTAGCGACTCTCCAAGATCAAAGCAGGCTGCTGAGCCAATGAATGAAACACCGTCCACCATGCAGATGGTCACCTTTGCGGCCTGGCGGAACGATGCCCTTCACTCGGGCCGCCCGACTGACCGCCGCTACGTCACCCTGGCCGAGCTTCTGGTCCGACTGGGAAGTTACGGACTCGGGCTGACATGGAAGGCTCAGATGTTCGACAAGGATCCACACCCGGCGTTCGCCCGGATGATGGAGGCATCAGCAGGCACCGGAATCCCCACCCTTGAGCTGCTGGCCATGGACGTCCATCTGCAGGCGGTCGATGGAGACTTCGAGGGCTACTCGGGCAACGAACTCGTACTGACCCTGAGGGAGTTCGACAGTTCCAGCTGGGATGTCCGCACAGCCGACGCGTGGGTGCTGAGTGAGATCCAACGGCGATACCCCGACGCCAGGCCAATGACCTCAGACGAATGGGACTCCACGAACTGATTCCCTGAGGATGGAGCCACGTGGCCAGTGGCCCCCTGCCGGCTACGCATGAGCTCTTCGTGCTCACGGTGTCGTCGCACACGAAGCAACCATCAGAACCCAGACACCAACACGGCCTGTCCACAACAAGAGTGTCGCCGTCACCCCGCTTCATCGCCACGCAGAGTGTCGTCTAACAGTCGGTCTGCTGGAGATGGTGTCCCAGCTCGTGCAGGCCGGTGAATCCCCGGCGCCGATGTGAGCGGGCCGCCCCGACCACCAAGGTGGGGGGACCGGTCTGCGACCGGTAGCTGCCGGCGACCGAGCACCGGCCACCGTCGTCCGACGCGGCCTCCAGCGAAACCTGGACGTCCGTCCAGCGGCCCAGCTCGGCTAGCGGATCCGCGCCCAGCGCTTCCACGGCGCCGGGGTGTAACCGCTCAAGAGCCGAGATCATCGCCTCCGCCTGGTGCGGAGCCTCCTGGTCGAACCGGCGCCGTGTCACGCGCCGCCCTTCGTAGCGTCCTCGCCGCTGAGGAACTGCCGTAGACGTGCGTCCCAGTCGGCCGTGCCACCGCCTGTCTGGCGAGCGGCCAGGGCGAAGGCGCCGTAACTGCCCCATAGACGCGCCTGGGCTTCACTGATCTCCAGCTGCCGGGCGTGGCGTACCCATACCGAGCGCCACCGCGGGTGCTCTATGGCCTGGACTAGGTCGGCGGGCAGGGGGCGGACCGTCTGGGCGATCTGCTCTGCGCTCAGTCCGGTCGCCGAGGCGATGGCACCGATTCGGTCGGCAGGCAGCGGGGCCTTGCCGCGAAGCAGTTTCATGACCTCGGGCTGCGGCATCTCCAAGGCAGAGCACAGCGTCCTCAAGTCCAACCGGTCGCCGAGCAGCGACGCCAAGGTCTCGGGAGGCCGTTCGCTCTCCTGAACCGGCAGACCGGGCGCATGTTGCAGATGCTCCAGATCATCAGCGAGGCCGGCTCGCGTCTCGGCGTCGGGCTCCAGGGCGGAACGGATCATCTGTCCCTGGCGTACCCCTGCCACGGCCGGCGCTGGCCGGCCCTGAGCCCGGGCCGCCGCACATCCCACGATGTCCTCGTCCCAGGCATCGACCACGCGCTCCAGCACGCGCATGGGGACACAGGAGAACAGCCCTGCCCACACGGTGGCCTCGACGCCGAACGCGGTACGTGCCCCGTCGACCACCACGCTGGTCTCATCCTCACCGGGCGGGTCGATCGTGACGGGGACGGCGTTCACCTCACGGGCCTGCACATCCAGGATCAGCACAAGCACGCTGACCTTGTCCCAGCGTGCCCGCCACACCTGACCAGCCTTGATCTCCGCCTGAGCCGGATCACCGAAGCGCTCTCTCAGCCCTGCCTCCGACAGAGCATGCGGCCCATGCATCTGCTGGGCCAGGTCCAGGAACCGCTGCGGCACTTTCGAGTCACTCATGGTGTCCTCCCGCATCCATCGACTGAGCAGGCCTCCACCATCGACTGACGTCATACCGGCCAGAACGTCCGGCCCCGGCCCCACTCATCGTGTCTGCGCCGCTTCGCTGCACAGCCGGATCACCTCCGACCCCACCGAACGTACTTGGTCTCCGTCTCCGTTACCGACGAGCTGCTGCAGTTTCTCCTTCAGACGTGTTCTGTGGTGATAGGCCTGGGACCGGCCGCAGCCCAACAACGCCTGGAGCTCCCCCGGGCTCTCCAGATACGCGACCATGCCCCGCTCCTTAGGGCTGAGCATGGCCACGATCTGTGCCGCGGCAGACGCCGCACCGGCCTCGTCGTCGCGAGCAACCACGATCTCCTCCGGGGAGACGTGCGCATTGACGGTAATCTGCGATCCCGCATCGTCGGGGAGCGGGAGGACTCTCGGATCCAGCGCCACGGGAAAGCGAGCGATGAACACCTCGACGAGCTGCGCGACCTCCATCGATCCGGTGGCGGTGGACAAAACCGCACGGATCACAGCTTCCAGCGACTTCCTGTCAGCGAGAGGGGCACGACGCGTTTCACTGGTCCACTTCGGGATACTGATGTTCGGCACGGCGTACGCGGCTTCGACGAGCAGGTCGGGGGGACCGGACCAGGGCTGCACCGTGGTGCCGGACAAGCGCCACCTACCGGCCCCCGCCTCGGCAGGCGGCACCGTCTCGAATGCACTGCAGTCCGTCAGCACCTCTTCCAGCGAGCGCCTGATCGAACCGAGCGCAGTCTTGCGGGCCTGGTCGATCAACCAGCGCCGGATCGACGTCCGCAGCAATCGTCCGACACCGCCATCGTCGGTGGCCAGAGCCAGGAGATTGGCGGTGACCGCCTGGAGGCGATCTGCCAGGAACTCACTCAGCAGATCCTCCTCATCGGCCTGCTGCCAGCCGGCCAGCGGAGCCAGAACGGGAAAGCGCTGTACTTCCTGCCGCACCAGCGTCCCTGTCAGAGTCAGACACGCGGGGCCGAAGCACCCGAGTTCGTGCAGTTCGTCGAATACGGAAATAGCCGGTACCTCCCTCGATGGGCGAACCGTACGCCAAGGAGCCCTTCCGGCACAGGAACTTGCCCATTCCAGCTCGCACCGCGACCGCACACCCGCTGAGGTGGCGATCGCGGTGTTCACCGCTGCGTCCTCCACCCAGCTGCGAACCGTCCACATCCACGACCTGGGCCCGGGTGCCTCCACCATCACGCTCCACGACGACGGGCTTCGCCAAGGCTGCATGACCCATCAGGTCCCGTTGTGGGCCCGCCCGTTGCTGCTTGCGGCCCGCCGCGTCTGGGACATCGCCACCGGCGCCAGCAGCCCCCTCCTCACCGACCCGCTGGGCAGCACCGGCCTGCTGTTCCCGACCGCCTTCGCCGAAAGCTGCAAGCTCCGCCCACCCCAACCACCCAGGGGTCTGTACGGTCAACGGTGGATCTTCGAATAGGAAGTGACACCTGATGACAGACGTGACCGTGTCAGCCGAGGCCGTGGCGGAGGTACAGCCGTCCGGGTTGGTACCGGACGTTCTCGATGACCAGCTGATCAGTCAGCTGGTGGATCGGGCCAAGGCCGACGGGATCAAACTGACGGGTCAGGGTGGTCTGCTGCAGAAGCTGACGAAGCGAATCCTCGAGTCGGCCCTGGAGGGCGAGATCACCGACCACCTCGGGCATGAGAAGCATGAGAGGGCCGGCTCGGGCAACACCCGCAACGGGACCAGGTCCAAGACCGTGGTGACCGAGGTCGGCCCGGTCGTGCTCGAGGTGCCGCGGGACCGGGAGGGCTCGTTCGAGCCGCAGATCGTCAAGAAGCGACAGCGCCGGCTGACCGGCGTCGATGAGATGGTGCTCTCGCTGTCTGCCCGGGGCCTGACGCACGGCGAGATCTCCGCCCACCTCGCGGAGGTCTACGGCGCTGAGGTCTCCAAGCAGACGATCTCGACGATCACGGACAAGGTGGTCGACGGCATGAACGAATGGCAGAACCGGCCCCTCGACTCGGTCTACCCGGTGCTGTTCATCGACTGTGTCCACGTGAAACTGCGGGTTCTGTCGACGATCTTGTGATTCGGACGGTTGAGCGGGCCGTGCCGCCTGTTCGCGATCATGCATCGCGTGCTCTCGTGATGTGCTCGTGGAACTGTTTCCGTACCTGTCCGCTCTGTCGATCGAGGAAGTCGAACGGCGGCCGGACAAGGTGGTGCTGCGGACGCGGGTGCGGGCAGCAACCGCGGCCTGTCGGTGCGGTCGGAGTTCGGCACGGGTGCACGGGCGGTACGTACGCAAGCTGAGTGACGTCGCCGTGGGCGGACTCGGCGTGGTGATCGAGTTGTGCATACGCCGCTTCCGCTGCGAGAACTCTGCCTGCCCGGCGGTGACGTTTGCCGAGCAGGTCACGGGACTGACGACCCCGCATAGTCGGCAGACCCCTTTGTTACGTGGGGTGTTGACGCAATTCGGGCTGGGCCTGGCGGGCCGGGCGGGAGCCCGCCTGGCCTCTGCGGTCGGCATTACCGTGGGCAAGGACACGCTGCTGCGGCTGGTCAGGGCCTTGCCCGAGCCGGAGGTCGGCGAGGTTGAGGTCCTGGGCGTCGACGACTTCGCTTTCCGCAAGGGCCGCCACTACGGCACGGTGCTGATCGACATGGCCACCCACCGTCCGCTGCATCTCTACGACGGGCGCGAGGGCGAAGACCTGGCCGCCTGGCTCCGTGACCACCCCGAGGTGAAGGTGATCTGCCGGGACCGCTCCAGCGGCTATTCGGAGGGCGCACGCGTCGGGGCGCCGCACGCCTTGCAGGTCGCTGACCGCTATCACCTGTGGGCCAATCTCGGTCAGGCGGTCGAGAAGACGGTGAATGCCCATCGCTCCCGCCTGGCCGAACCTTCCGCACTTGCCGACGAGCCCGACACGCCAGAGACAGAACCCGAAGTGGTCCAGCCGCCGGCGGAGCTGAAGGTGGTGGCTCGGCTGCGGCAGCAGCATGCCGCAGCCTACGAGCTGTGGGAACACGGGATGTCAAAGGCCGCGATCGGCCGGAAACTCGGGCTTCACCAGGCCACCGTCCGCAAGCTGGTGAGTGCCCGCTCCGCCGATGACATCGTCGCCAAGAGTCTCCAGCGGGCGCATGTCGTCGACCCGTACGTCGGATACCTGCACGGACGCTGGAACGAAGGCGTCAGAAACGCCGCCCAGCTCTACCGGGAAATCCAGGAACTGGGCTATCCCGGCGGCGAGCTGGCCGTCCAGCGCCACCTGCGGCGCTACCGAACCGGACGCGGACACGCACCCGTGCCCGGGCCCAGGCCTCCGTCCGTCCGCGAGGTCACCTCCTGGATGATGACCCACCCCGAACACCTACGTGACGAGCATGCGGACAAGCTGCACCGGCTGCGGGAACGCGACCCCGAACTGGACCGGCTCACCCTCCACGTCAGGAAGTTCGCCGCCATGATGACCGCACTCCACGGCGACCGCCTCGAGGACTGGATCGCCGACGCCGAGCAGGACACCCTGGCCCCGCTCGCATCCTTCGCCCACAACCTCCGCCGTGACCTCGACGCAGTCCGCAACGGCCTGTCCCTTCCCTACAGCTCCGGCGCCGTTGAGGGCAACATCAACCGGCTGAAGATGCTGAAACGCCAGATGTTCGGCCGGGCCGGACTCGATCTCCTTCGCAAACGCGTCCTCCTCGCACGATGAGCCCGACAGCCCAGGATCACAAGATCGTCGACAGAACCAAACTGCGGGACGGCAAGGTCGCCAACAGGCCGCTCTACGTGGTCCTGGCGGTCACCGTCGAGGGCACTCGCGAGATCCTGGGATTGTGGGCCGGCGACGGAGGCGAGGGCGCCAAGTACTGGCTCCAGGTCCTCACGGAAATCAAGAACCGCGGCACGGAAGACGTCTGCATGGTCGTCTGTGACGGTTTGAAGGGGCTGCCCGACGCGATCGGGACGGTCTGGCCCCAGGCGATCACGCAGACTTGTGTCGTTCACCTGCTGCGGGCCTCGTTCCGATACGCGGCCCGGCAGGACTGGGACAAGATCTCGAAGGCCCTCAAGCCCGTCTACACCGCGCCGACCGAGGACGCCGCCACCGAACGCTTCCTGGAATTCCAGGAGGAATGGGGCAGGAAGTACCCGGCGATCGTCCGGTTGTGGGAGAACGCGTGGGCCGAGTTCGTGCCGTTCCTCCAGTTCGACACCGAGATACGACGGATCGTCTGCACGACGAACGCGATCGAGTCCGTGAACGCGCGGATCCGCAAGGCCGTCCGGGCCCGCGGGCACTTCCCGAACGAGCAGGCCGCCATCAAGTGCGTCTACATGGCCATCATGAGCCTCGACCCCACTGGCCAGGGACGTAAACGCTGGACCCAACGATGGAAAGCCGCTCTGAACGCCTTCGACATCACCTTCGACGGCCGGCTCTCAGCCGCCCGCCGCTGAACCCGTAACAACTCCAGAACCACCGTTAACTTTACGGACCCGAGACGGACACCCGCGCGCAGTTCGAAGCCGAGCCCACGGCCTTCCGGTGGATCTTCTTGTGAATGTGTGGGCTGGTGGGAGCGGGTGGGTGTGAGCGCTGGTGTGCACGGCATGTCTGGTGGGGGGAGGAGCTGCGCCCGGCTGGCGGCTGTCACGGGGTGACCGGCTTGCTGCCAGGGAAAGACTTCGTGCAGGCGAATCGGCTGCTGATGGGGATTCTTGAAAACGACCAGGGCCGCTCTTCGCCCCACCCTGTGACGGCCCTGTTCTCGTACCAGCCACCGTGAACGAACATGTGTCGCTGTGTGGCTGCTCTGGTTGTCGTTCCCCCATGCTGGGCGGCTCGTTGAGCTGTTGGAGGCTCCAAGCCGCTGTCGGCCGGCCCTCCGCGGACTGATCATGTGTCTTGAGCAACCGCTCAGGCGCCGAGACTCTGGACGGTCTCCTTCACCAGTCGGTTGCCCTTGGGCGCGTACCACGAGGTGTACGACGACAGTTTGGCAACCACCGCACCCAGCCACTCGGGATCACCGAGCCGGTCCAGCGCCTTCACCTCGGTGAGCTCGTCGAACAATGCCTTCAGCACAATGACGTGGCCGCCCGTGTAACGGCGCTCGTGATGCGTGTACCGCACCGACCACGGCTCGTACGGGCAGCGCAGGGTGCCGGTCAGAGAGCAGGCGTCGCGGCCCATGTCGGCACCGGACACGAACGCCCCGGCGAAACCTCCGCTGGGGGTGGCCTCCCACCCCCTGTAAGCGGCACGCACCTGCAGATCCATGAACCGGGACCACTCGATGGTGAGCAGGGGCGCCGCCTCCCCGCGCCGGCGGTGCTCCAGGCCCTCAGGCGCCAGCACGATGGACAGGCCGTCCTTCCGCGTCGGGTCCCCGATCACCCACCGGTCCCCGGTCAGCTCCAGCGGCCCCAGATGCTGCGCCATGTCCTCTCCCTCTGTCCTGCCGTCAATCCGACCAGGAACATAACCGACGCCCGTAGACCTCCCAGCAGCGGTGCGTCCTTGATCGTGTGAAGCGCCTGGCCTACGCATATCCGCGGCCGGTCGGGCGCCGGCGTGTCCACCCAGCAAGCTCAATCGCACGAGCCCGGCCACGTATCTCGTGATCGGCGGGGCAACGAGAAGACCACGGCCCCTCCCGAGTGGCGCGCGGTGTTCGCCAGCACGCGGCAGGTGGGGAATCCCGGTGAGCAGGTCTGTCCCACCCCCGAGCACGGGGTGGGGAGATTCAAATAGCCCCATCACTTGCCTCTGACCCGCGCATTCACATCCGCCATCGGCTGGGGCGGCGGGGAACCGCGTGCGGCCACCGGCGCCAGGGTGCGAAGAGGGGTGGGGGGGGGGAGCGGGGGGGGGGGGTGCTGAG
>NZ_JBSGXB010000318.1:0-8450 GCF_053609185.1 Streptomyces sp. NPDC054956
TTGGCATCCGGAAACGACCGAAGGCCCGGATCCAGAGGATCCGGGCCTTCGAGCCTTCAGTAGCGGGGACAGGATTTGAACCTGCGACCTCTGGGTTATGAGCCCAGCGAGCTACCGAGCTGCTCCACCCCGCGTCGGTAAACCTGACTCTACGCGAGCCCGGCGAGCAGATGCAAATCGGTTAACCGGCCGGGTTCCGGCCGCCCCTCGGGCCCCCGCAGGCCGTGCAGGAGCAGCGAGGTGAGCGCGTCGACCACCTCGTCGCCGACGAGCGCGACCCCGGCGGTCAGCGCCGAGTACCCGAGCATCGAGATCATGCCCCCCATGGCGGCGGCGACCAGCTCCGGATCCCCCGGAACCTTCCCGACCCCGCTCGCGCATGTACTCCACGTGCTCGCGCGGGCGGGCCGGGTCAGGCCGAGAGTTCCTCGGCCAGCGCCTCGCGCAGCCGGGCCGCGCGCTCCGAGACCTCCGCCGGGCCGAGCTCCATCGCCCGCACGCACCACTTCTGACCCTCGGCCAGGTCCCCCTGCCGGGCGGCGAGCAGCCCGAGCCGAAGGGCCGCGCGGCCGTGCCCGGCCACCGCCGCCCGCGTCCACCACAGCGCCGCCTCCGGCTCGTTGCCCTCGCGGGCCAGCAACAGCCCGAGGTTGAAGGCCCCGTTGCGCGAGCCCGCTTCCGCCGCTTCCCGGTACCAGCGCGCGGCGACCGACAGTTCGCCCCGCGCCGCGGCCAGCATGCCGATCCGGACCTGCGCCCGCCGGTGCCCCAGCTCGGCGGCCCGCTCGTACCACTCCTCGCTCTCGGTCTTCGGCGCGCCGCCCACCGGCTCGCCCAGCGCCACCGGCTCCGGCGGCGGGGCCAGGGACTCCAGCAGGGAGGCCAGCCGGAAGGCAGCCTCCGCGCTGCCGCCGCCCGCCGCGCACCGCAGGTGCCGCTCCGCCGCGCGCTCCTCGCCGTCCCGGACCAGCGCGATGCCGACCTGGAGCGCCGCGTCGGTGTGTCCCGCGGACGCCGCCCTCTCGTACCACTTCAGCGCGGTGCGGTCCTCGTCGCGGCTGGCGAACAGGATGCCGAGGTTGAACGCGGCGTCCACGCTGCCGGCTTCGGCCGCCTTGGAGAACCACGGCTCCGCGCCCGCCGCGTCCCCGCCCTGCAGCAGCAGGATGGCGAGCGCGTTGGCCGCCTCGCGGTGCCCCGCGTACGCGGCCCGCCGGTACCACTGCTCGGACTGCGCGGTCCGCTCCTGCGCGGCGCACAGCAGCGCGAGGTTGTACGCCCCGTTCTGGTCGCCCGCGTCCATCGCGGCCCGGTACCACTTCTCTGCGGTCTGGGTCTCGCCCCGCGCGGCGTGCAGCGCACCGAGCGCGTTCGCCGCGTTGCCGTCGCCGTCCTGCGCGGCCCGCAGCCACCACGAGGCCGCGTTCTCCTCGTCGCCGGCGTCGCGCAGCAGGAAGCCGAGCGCGCACGCCGCCCGCGGCTCGCCCTGCTTGGCGGAGGTCAGGTACCAGCGCCCGGCCTCCTTCAGTTCGCCGCGCGCCTCCAGCAGCGTGCCCAGGTGCAGCGCGGCGCGCCGGTGCCCGCGCGCGGCGGCCTGCCGGTACCACTGCTCGGCCTCGGCCGGGTCGCCCTTGCGCAGGTGCCGCGCGAGCCGGTACGCGGCCTCGCGGTGCCCCTGTTCGGCCGCGGCCCGGAACCAGCGCTCGACCCCCTTGTCCCCGCGGTGCTCCAGCAGGTCCGCGAGCCCGTACGCACCGAGCGCGTGGCCGGATTCCGCCGCCTGGCGCATCCAGTACTCGGCCGCGGGCTCGTCGCCCCGCTCGCGGTAGTGGCGGCCCAGGGCGTGCGCGGCCGGAGCCGATCCGGCCACGGCGGCGACGCGCCACCAGCCGGCGGCCTCGTCGGGGTAGCCGCGCTGGTGCAGGAGGACGCCGAGGTTGTTGGCGGCGGCGCGGTCGCCCTCCGCCGTGGCCCCGCGCAGGTACGGCTCGGCTCCGGCGAGGTCGCCGCGGCGCAGCAGGAGGGCCCCGAGCACGCTCATCGCGCCCGGGTCCCCCTTGTCGGCGGCGACGCGGTGGCGGGCCTCCAGCTCGGCGTCGCTGGTCGAGTCGGCCAGCGTGAACGCCTCGTCGTCGAACACCGCGTCGTCCTGCGCCGATTGGGCCGTCCGGTCCGTCCGGAGCCCCCGCGTGGCCGAATGTGCGCGCACGGAAGCCTCGGCCGCCGTTTCCCGTGCCGGCCGCGTGGTCATCGCGGTCCGCACGTCAACGGTCTGAGCCGCCCCATCGGCCTCCGTACCCGATTCGGACTCCGCCCTCACAAACCGCCCTGTCTCCAGCAGAGTTGACCTGTCCCCCATAAATCCCATCGTCGCATCACCTGCTACCCGCGTACACCTGGTATGTCGCAGCCAGTGAGGTCACTACAGCGTTTTGTCGACATGCCCACAGAGAGACAAGTCAAACACGAGCAGCCCCCAACTCACCCACCCCAGCGACCCCGCGTCGGCGAGAAGCTCGACCGCACCGGGCATGACGAAGGCCCGGATCCATCGGATCCGGGCCTTCGTTTCAGTAGCGGGGACAGGATTTGAACCTGCGACCTCTGGGTTATGAGCCCAGCGAGCTACCGAGCTGCTCCACCCCGCGTCGGTAAAACCACAGTATCACGACGCGGGGTGGGGCCATTACCGTTATCCGGCGGGCTTGGCGGCCGCCAGCTTGGCCTCCGCCTCGATCGCCCGCTTCAGTGCCGCCTGCAGATCGGTCTGGGCCTTGCCGTACGCCGCCCAGTCGCCGGCCTTCAGCGCCTTGTCGGCATCCTCGACCGCCTTCTGCGCCTCGGCGAGCGCCGCCTTGACCGTCGGGTCCTGGCCGGTCGGCGGCGGGGTGGTGGTGCCGTCGCCCGGCGGGGTGGTCGGGTTGGTCGGCGTGGTCGGCGCCTCGGCCCCGAACACCACGTTCAGCGCCTTCTCCAGGGTGTCCTCGAAGGCCGTCTGGCCGCCGTAGGTCACGAGCACCTTGCGCAGCAGCGGGTACTTCAGCCCGGAGCTGCGCACGTACACCGGCTCCACGTAGAGCATTCCGCCGTCGAGCGGCACCGAGAGCAGGTTCCCGTACTCGACCTCGGAGTCGCCGCCGCGCAGCAGGCGGATGGATTCGGCGATCTTCGGCTCGGACTGGAACTTGCTCTGCACCTGCTTGGGGCCGTCGACCGGCTTGCTGGTCGGCAGCTTCAGGATTCTGATCTTGCCGTAGTCCGGGGTGCCCGGATCGGCGTTGACCGCCATGAAGGCGCTCAGGTTGTCGCGCTCGTTCGGCGTGAACGTCGTGGTGAGCGAGAAGACCTGGTCCTTCTCCTTCTGGCCCGGCATCTTCATCGACTGGTAGTACGGCGGGACCGCCGTGCCGGCCTTGGTCGTCGGGTCGTCCGGGACGGCCCAGGCCTCACTGCCGCTGAGGAAGGTCTGCGGGTCGGTGACGTGGTACCGGGTCAGCAGCTCGCGCTGGACCTTGAAGAGGTCCTGCGGGTAGCGGATGTGGTCCATGAGCGCCTTGGAGATGTCGCTCTTGGCCTTCACCGTGCCCGGGAACGCCTTCATCCACGTCTTGAGGATCGGGTCCTCGGTGTCCCACTGGTACAGGTCGACCGTGCCGTCGTACGCGTCGACGGTGGCCTTCACCGAGTTGCGGATGTAGTTGACCTGGTTCTCCTGGGCCACCACGGCACGCTGATTGTTCGTCAGCGAGTCGTGGGTGCTCTCGCCCAGCGTGGTCCGCGAGGCGTAGGGGTAGCCGTTGGTCGTCGTGTACGCGTCGACGATCCACTTGACCCGGCCGTCGATCACCGCCGGGTACGGGGCGCCGTCGATGGTCAGCCACGGGGCGACGGCCTCGACGCGCTCCTTGGGCGTGCGGTTGTACAGGATGCGCGAGCCCTCGCCGATGGCCCCGGAGTACAGGATCTGCGGCTCGCTGAAGGTGAGGGCGTACGCGGCGCGGTTGACCGGGTTGTCGAGGTTGACGCCGGAGTCGCCCTTGTAGCTCGTCTCCTTCTCGCCCTTGTCGTCCGAGTAGTCGAGCTCCTTCTGCGGTCCGCCGACGATCGAGTACTGCTTCGTCTGCTCGCCGTAGTAGATCCGCTGCTCGAAGTCCGTGCCGAACATGCCCTTGGAGGGCAGGTCGGACTGGGTGAAGTCCGGCGCGCCCTGGTCTCCGACCGTGGTGCCCTTGGCGGCGACGACGCCGTAGCCGTGGGTGTACTTGAAGTGGTCGTTGATCCAGTTGTTCTTCGGGATGCCGCCGATGTTCAGCTCGCGCAGACCGATGACCGTGTCCTGGCCGCTGTACCGGTCGACGGCGAGCGTCGACGGGAAGGCGTAGTAGCCCTTGACCTGCTGGAGCTGCTGGAAGGCCGGGGAGACGATGTTCGGGTCGAGGAGGCGGATGCTGGCGGTCGTGTCGGCCGCCTTGCGCAGCTTGGCCTTGTCGGTTCCCTCGGCCGGAACGCCCGCGTAGTCGGACACGTCCGTGCCGGCGACCCCGTAGGCGTCGCGCGTCGCCTTGATGTTCTTCTCGACGTACGGGGATTCCTTGGCCTGCTCGTTCGGCTGGACCTGGAACTTCTGCACGATCGCCGGGTAGAGCCCGCCGATCAGGATCGCCGAGAGGACCATCAGGCCGAAGCCGATGACGGGGAGCTGCCAGGTGCGCCGCCACAGCGTCGCGAAGAACAGCACCGCGCAGATCGCCGCGATGGCCACGAGGATCGTCTTGGCCGGCAGGTAGGCGTTGGCGTCGACGTAGCGCAGGCCGGTCCAGTTGTCCGCGGCCTTGAAGTCACTGGACTTCACGGCGAGGCCGTACCGGTCGAGCCAGTACGCGACGGCCTTGAGCGTGACGAAGAGACCGAGCAGCACCGACAGGTGGCCGGTCGCCGCGGCGGTCGCCCGCGCACCCGGGCTGGTGACGCGCAGTCCCCCGTAGAGGTAGTGCACGACGGCGGCGGCGATCACCGAGAGCACGACGGCGGCGAAGCCGAAGCCGAGCAGGAAGCGGTACCAGGGCAGGTCGAAGGTGTAGAACGACACGTCCAGGTTGAACTGGGGGTCCTTCTGGCCGAAGGGCACCCCGTTCACGTACATCAGCCAGGTCTTCCACTGACCCGCCGCCGAGGCGCCCGCGATCAGGCCGACCAGCGCGGAGATGCCCGTGAGCAGCCACTTGCGGTACGGCGCGACGCTCATCCGGTAGCGGTCGAGGCTCTGCTGCTCCATCGACATCGCGCTGAGCGGCGGCCTTAGCCGGTGGGCCAGCCAGATGTTCAGCCCGACGGCACCGGCCATCAGCAGGCCGAAGACGGCGAAGAGGCCGACCTTGGTCCACAGGGTGGTGGTGAAGACGGTCGAGTACTTGACGGAGCGGAACCAGAGCCAGTCCGTCCAGAAGCCCGCGAACATGATGAACGCCATGGCCAGGACGGCCAGGACGCCCAAGGTCATCAGAAGAGTCCGGGCGCGCCGGGACGGGCGGCCGACTCTCATCCGGGGCCCGGAAGGGCCTCCGCCGCGGTCCGGCATCTGGAAAGCCAAGGCGCACCTCGAAAGTCGCTGTGTGTGTAAGTGATGCTGAGATTTTCTTCAAAGCAGTGGGCCCCGATCGTAGAGCCCACTCATGCAACTTACTGAGGCTTTAGTCAGTTCCCGGTATCCGGGGGAAAGGAGGCAGGATGTTGTCCATGTCCAACCTTTCGCCGTCCCCCGGCACCCCTATGGCGGCAAGCCCGCTGACCCGTGCCGTCCTCGAAATCGACGAGTACGCCTCCACCCTCGGCTGGGACAAGCCCGCCCGGCTCTTCGCCCTGGTCGACACGGCCAGGCTGCGCAAGGAGGCGCCGGGCGTCGCCCGCCAGCTCGGCCTCGACCAGGACGACACGGGCAAGAACCAGCTCACCCCGATCGAGCAGGACGAGGTGCCGGCCGGGACCCCGCTGGACAAGTTCCTGGGAACGATCGCCTGGCCCCCGTCGGTCCTCGGCTGCGCGCTGACCGTGGAGCGGCTGATGCTGCCGCCGTCGGCGGAGTCCTCCGTGCCGGAGGGGCTCAGCGACAAGCAGCTGGCCAAGTGGGTCGCCGCCCACCCGGACCGGCAGGAGGTGCGGCTGACCGTGGGCGTGCTGCGCAACGGATCGCGGGAGTCCGCCGTACGGCTGCGGGAGAAGGACTCGGCGAACGAGGTGCTGACCGGCGCGACCCTGGTGCCCGGGCTGGCCGAGGCGCTGTCCGCCACCTTCCTCGACTAGCGGGCGGGGGCCGGGGGCGCGGTCAGGACTTCGTGCACTGCGGCAGTCCGGCCGTGTCCCCCTTGCCGATCTTCTCCAGCGCCTTGACCGCGTCGTCGATGGTGGAGACCTTCACCAGCGTGAGCCCGTCGGGCACGTTCGTCGCGGCGGAGGCGCAGTTCTCGGCGGGCGTCAGGAAGTACTCGGCACCTGCCTGGCGGGCGCCGATGATCTTCATCTGGATGCCGCCGATCGGGCCGACCTTGCCCTCGTCGTCGATGGTGCCGGTGCCGGCGATGAACTTGCCGCCGGTCAGGTTCTCCGGGGTCAGCTTGTCGACGATGCCGAGCGCGAACATCAGGCCGGCGCTGGGGCCGCCCACGTCGGCGAGCTTGATGTCGATCGTGAACGGGAAGGTGTGGTCGGTGTCGGCCCGGATGCCGACGATGGCGTGACCGTCGCCCTCCGCCTTGGCCGAGGTGATCGTCACCTTCGTCGTGCCGGTGGGCTCGCGGTGCGCCTTCTCGGCCTCGGCGGCCTCGGCCGCGGGCACGATGGTGAACTCGACGGGCTCGCCGGCCTTGTGCTTGGTGACGAGCTTGGCCACGTCCCCGGGGGCGTTGACGGGGGCGCCGTCCACGGCCTTGATCACGTCGCCGGCGTGCAGCTTGCCCTCAGAGGGGCTGTCCTTGACCACGGTGGCGACGATCACGCGCGCGGAGACCGGGATGCCGAGCTGCTTGAGGGCGGCCACCTTGGCGCTCTCCTGCGACTGGCTGAACTCCTCGGCGTTCTCCTGCGTGGACTCTTTGTCCGTCTTGCCGTTCGGGTACAGGTTCTCGTGCGGGACGACGATGTTGTCGCCCGCCGCCCAGCCGTACACCGCTTCCAGCAGGTTCATGTCGTAGTCCGCACCGGTGACGCGGACCGTCGTCATGTTCAGATGACCAGTGGTCGGGTACGTCTTGTGCCCCGAGATGTTCAGGACGGGCTCGCCGTGCGAGTCCCCGAGCGTGTTCACCGTCGGGCCCGGACTCATCTCCGAGTACGGGACCTTCATGAACACCCCTGCGCAGAGCAGGGCGAAGAGCATCAGGGTGGAAGCGAGCATCGTCGCAGTGCGGCGTGGCATGGACCGACAGTACGTGACAGCCCTGAACGGCGGCCTGCGGGGCCGGTCCGTACGGGGGCCGGGCGCCTCAGACGGCGTCCGAGCCGGAGTGCGCGTCCGCCTTCGCCCGGGCCTGTTCCGCCTTGCCCATGGCCTCGCGGAACCTTGCGTAGCCGGCGAGCTCGGATATGTCGCCGGTCGTGCGGTCGCGTGCCGCCCAGCTGCCCCATATCGCCGCTCCGATCGCGGCGAACAGCGGAATCAGCAACCACGCCAGTGACGCCATGGGCGTGCCTCCCTACCCCGAAGTACGTGTTGTTGGTGGCTTCAACGCTGGTACCCGGGAGGGGGTTACGCAAATCGAGGGCGTGTTGCGCGTCCGAATGGGGCAAAAAGGGCGGCCGCGGAGGTCAGCAGGCGCCGACCCACTCCTCCGTGCCGTCCGAGAACGTCTGGTGCTTCCAGATCGGCACCTCGTGCTTGAGGTCGTCGATCAGCATCCGGCAGGCCTCGAAGGCCTCGCCGCGGTGCGGGCAGGAGACGGCCACGACGACCGCGAGGTCGCCGACGGCGAGATCGCCGACGCGGTGGACGGCGGCGAGGGCGCGGACCGGGTACTTCGCCACGACGCGCTCGGCGACGCGGCGCATCTCGGCCTCGGCCGACGGGTGGCAGGAGTAGCCGAGCTGGTCGACGTCCGCCCCGCTGTCGTGGTTGCGCACCGTGCCGACGAAGAGCGTCGTACCGCCCGTCGCGTCGTCGCCGACGGCCTGGAAGACCTCGTCGATCGAGAGCGGGGTGTCACGGATTTCGAGGAGCCGGATCGGATCCGAAGCGGCCTGCTCGCCGGGGTGGTCGAAGTGCGGTGCCATACCTCCATCGTGCCCTAGCCACTGACAAGGCGAAATAGCCGTTTCACCAGGGCCCCGCCCACCCCCTTGGGAGCCTCCTACAGAAACCCGCAGGCCGAGCCCCACCCGGGGCACATCCAGCCACGCCCGGGGCACATCCAGCCCCGCCGGCGTTTGAGGCGATCTTTCAGCCCCGCCGGCGGTTGAGG
>NZ_JBSGXB010000319.1:0-8356 GCF_053609185.1 Streptomyces sp. NPDC054956
GCGGGGGCAGCTGCCGCACCCCCTCGATGGCGGCCATGACCTGCGCCTTGGCAGACGTACGCGGCGGCTCGGCGACCGCTGCGGCCAGGCGTGCCGCGGTCGCCCCGAACTCCGCGGCTTCCTGCCGGCAGGCTTCACATGCCTCCAGGTGGGCTTCGAAGTCCTTGCGTTCGTCGGAGTCGAGTGCCCCGAGGGCGTAGGCGGCGGCAAGGGTGTGGGCGTCGGACGTGTGGTGTTTCATGTGGTCACCCCCATGCAGTCGCGGAGCCGGATGAGCCCGTCGCGCATGCGTGTCTTGATGGTGGGAAGCGGTGTGCGCAGGGCTTCGGCGACCTCACGGTAGGTCAGCCCCCGGTAGTAGGCCAGCGTCACGGCCTGGCGCTGGAGCTCCGTCAGGCCGCGCATGCAGCGGCGGACCTGCTCGGATTCCAGACGGGTTTCGACCTGTTCGGCGACCTCGTCGAAAGCGGTGGTGTGCTCGCGGGCGGCCTGGGCGTGTTCGCGGTCGGCGGCCGCTTGGGCGGAGCGGACCCGGTCCACCGCGCGCCGGTGGGCGATCGTCGCGACCCAGGTGGTGACCGATCCTGCGTCGGGCCGGTAGCGGGCGGCCTGCCGCCACAGGTCGATCATGGCCTCTTGGGCGACCTCTTCGGACTGTGCCCGGTCCCGCACCACCTTGAGCACGATCCCGAACACCAGGGGTGCGAGAGCGTCGTAGAGGACGGAGAAGGCCTCCTTGTCCCCCTGGGCGACCCTCTGCATGGTCTCGGCCAGACCGGCGCTTCCCTGGGCGGGGGCCGCGCCGAAGGGGAGCGGTTGGTTCACCGGCGCCGCTCCGGCCGCGGCGAGGAGGCGAAGGGGCGGCCGGACGCGGCCGTCGGGGGGCGGGGTGTCCATCGCATGCCGATCCTTGTCTGCTTGCGCTCGAACCGGGCCGGACCCTCCCCGAGCGGATGGGGTCCGGCCGCCCGAGCGGGAGGTCGTCTCAGCAATCCTTCGTAGCGGACGGGCCCGCGGATGGGAGGACACTTCGTCGGGCAGGACTGTCGACACAGCTACCCGCGGCACCTTCCGCCCCACCGTCGGTTCACTCCTTCGATCGCGGACCAATCCGCCGGACGGCCGCCGCCGAATACCGGGTGTGAGCAGCTTCCGCACCACCCTCTCCCGCACCGCGCTCGGCGCGACAGCCGGACTCCTGGCCGCCTTCTCCGCGCTCGCCGCGGCAGAGCTTCTCGCCGGTCTGGTCCGGCCGGCCGCGGGCCCGGTGACCGTGGTGGGCGGGGCCCTGATCGACCGTACGCCGGCCGCGGTGAAGGACTTCGCGATCCGCACCTTCGGGGAGAACGACAAGGCCGTCCTGCGACTCGGGATCCTCGTCGTCCTCGCGCTGACCGCGACGGGTCTGGGCGTGCTCGGCCTGCGTCGGCGGCGCGCCGGTGTCGCGGGGGTACTGCTGTTCGGCGTGATCGGCGCCGCCGCTGCCCTGAGCCGGCCCGACTCCACGGGCATCGCAGACGCGCTCCCCTCGCTGACCGGCGCGGTCGCGGGCGCGTTCGCCCTCCACCTTCTCGTATCGAGGGCCACGACCGCCAACGGCGGGAGCGGCGCATCCGGTTGGAGCAGGCGGGGGTTCCTGACCGCGGCGGCCATGACCGCCGGAGCGGCCACCTCGGCCGCCGTGCTCGGCCGCGTCCTCGTCGGCCGGCAGGGCCGTGGAGCCGTCGCTTCCCGCGACGCCCTCGTCCTGCCGGAACCCGCGTCCTCGGCCGCTCCGCTCCCGGCCGGAGTCCAGCTGAAGGTCCCGGATCTCACCCCCTTCACCACACCGAACCGGGACTTCTACCGCGTGGACACCGCGCTCGCCGTGCCCCGCGTCGACGCCGGAACCTGGCGGCTGCGGATCCACGGCAAAGGTGTCGCGCGCCCCCGCACGTACACGCTCGACCAGCTCCTCGCCCGACCACTCGTGGAACGGGACATCACCCTGACCTGCGTGTCGAACGAGGTCGGCGGCCCGTACGCCGGGAACGCCCGCTGGCTCGGCGTGCCCCTCGCCGAACTCCTCCGGGAAACGGGCGTCAGGCCCCCGTCCCGGGGCGGAGAGGCCGACCAGCTGGTGGCCCGCTCCGTGGACGGCATGACCCTCGGCTCCCCCGTCGAGGACGTCATGGACGGACGCGACGCCATGCTCGCCGTCGGGATGAACGGCGAACCACTGCCCTTCGAGCACGGCTTCCCCGTCCGCATGCTCGTCCCGGGCCTGTACGGATACGTCTCGGCGTGCAAGTGGATCGAGGACATCGAACTCACGACGTTCGACGCCTACGACCCCTACTGGGTGAAGCGCAAGTGGGCCCGCCGCGCGCCGGTCAAGACCCAGGCACGGATCGACACGCCCAAGCCCTTCGCCCGCCCCGCCGCCGGCAGCCTTACCGTCGCCGGGGTCGCCTGGGCCCAGCACCGGGGCATCAGCCGCGTCGAGGTCCGCGTGGACGACGGCCCCTGGCGGGACGCCGACCTGGCCGTGCAGGACACCGTCGACACCTGGCGCCAGTGGTCCTGTCCCTGGCAGGCAGCCCCCGGCGGACACACCATCACCGTCCGCGCCACCGACGGCACCGGCCAGGTGCAGACGGAAGAGCGCACCCGGACCGTCCCCGACGGCGCGAGCGGCCGGCACAGCGTCTTCGTCACCGTCCCTTAGACCACCGGGCCGGCGCCCTTCCGGCGCGCGGACCGGCACGAACCACCCACCGATGGAAGACCATCCGCTCCGAGGAGAAAACGCTCATGAACAGCAGCATGCAGATCCGCCGTACCGCCGTAGCCGTCGCCGCAGCCGCCCTGCTGCCCTTCGCCCTTGCCGCCTGCTCCGACTCCGAGAGCGACACCGACGCCGCACCGACGGCCGCCGCCGGCGACCGGGCCAGGACCGGAGGGACCACCCCTGCCGACGACGCGATGACGACGGGCCAGCCCTTCGGCCCTGCCTGTGCCGGCGTTCCGAAGGATGGCGCGGGCTCCTTCGACGGCATGGCCAAGGACCCGGTCGCCACCGCCGCCTCCAACAATCCGGCCCTGTCCACCCTGGTCTCCGCCGTCAAGCGGGCCGGACTCGTCGACACCCTGAACAACGCCAAGGACATCACCGTCTTCGCCCCGACCAACGACGCCTTCGCCAAGATCCCGAAGGCCGACCTCGACAAGGTCCTCGCCGACAAGGAGCAGCTGACCAAGATCCTCACCTACCACGTCGTCGGCCAGAAGCTCACCCCCGAGCAGTTGGAGAACGGCTCCTTCGAAACCCTGCAGAAGGGCACGGTCACCTCGAAGGGCTCCGGCACGTCCTACAAGGTCAACGACACCGCGTCCGTGGTGTGCGGCAACGTGAGGACCGCCAACGCCAACGTCTACATCGTCGACACCGTCCTCATGCCGAAGTAGCGGCCGACGGCGTCGGCACGTACCGGACCGGCCCGGCACCTCGATGGAAGACCGCGAGGTGCCGGGCCGGCTCAGCGGGTCCTTCCCCTGGGCTTCAGGTGGGTCGGGGGAAGTTCCGGAGAGGGAATCGGAGGGCCGTCGTAGCCCTTCACCTCACCGAACCTCGACCCGTTCATCCAGTCCTCCCGGGCCTGCGCGATCTCGTCGTGCGACCGTCCGATCCAGTTCCAGAACATGACGATCTCCTCCTCGAACGGCTCGCCGCCCAGCAGCATCAGGCCGGCGTCCGAGGTCGCGCGCAGGGGGAGGTCCGTGCGGCCGCAGCCCAGGTAGAGCATCGAGCCCGGGAGGACCGGGACGCCGTCCACGTGGGCTTCGCCCGACATCGACAGGACCGCGTACTCGAAGTCCGGGTCCAGCGGGAGCCGGGTCTCCGTGCCCGCCGCCAGGGCGAGGTCCGCGCCGACGATCGGGCTGTACGTCGTTCCGGGCGAGGCCGCCGAGTCCAGCGATCCCAGGATGACCGTCGCGGTCAGGCCCGGCGCGGTGACCTGCGGGAGCTCCGTGTGGTGCTGGAAGTGCGGCTCCACGTCGCGGTGGGCGTCGGGGAGGGCCACCCACAGCTGCGCGCCGTGCAGGAAGCGGGCGTGGCGGCGCGGGCTCTCCTCGGAGTGGCTGATGCCGCGGCCCGAGGTCATCAGGCCGAGCTCGCGCGGGCGTACCGTCGCGAGGCTGCCGACGCTGTCGCGGTGCAGCACCTCGCCCTCGTGGAGCCAGCTGACGGTCTGCAGCCCCGAGTGCGGATGGGGCGCGATCTGCATGCCGGGCTCGTCGGCGATGTCGTCCGGGCCGTAGTGGTCGACGAAGCACCAGGCGCCGACCATGCGGCGGCCCAGGTTCGGCAGGAGTCGGCGGACCTCACGGGTTTCACCGAGCTTGACGGTGCGCGGGCTCAGCAGCTCGCGCACGGGCTCGGCCACGACGAAACCGCGGCCGCCGCAGGTGGAGAGAGCGGGCTGGCGATCGAGATTGCTCATACGACACAACTTAGTCCCGGCACGGTCACCGCGGTCATTGGAATGTACGTCCGGTTCCACGTGTTGGAGGAGGCGGACACAGCACCGGAACGGCGGAAGGGATCCGATGAACACCCAGCAGGGCTACCTGGAGCACGGGACCGCGGCCGAGCGCTGGGACCGCGGCCTGCTCTTCTTCGAGGCGAAGGAGTACGCGAACGCCGCCCGGGTCCTGGACGGCGTGGCCTCCGAGGCCCCCGAGCTGCTGGCTCCGCGGCTGCTGCTGGCCCGCGCCTACTACCACTCCGCCCAGCTCTCCCGGGCCGAGCACGAGCTGCGCGCCATCCTGGAGCGGTGGCCCGTCGAGGACTACGCGCGGCTGATGCTCGGCCGGACCCTGGAGCGCCAGGGCCGGGCCGCCGAGGCTGCCCCGCACCTGCGGATCGCCGCCGCGATGGCCGGGGACCTTCCGGAGTAGTCCTCCGGATGCTCCTGATGCCCCTGGTGATCACGGAGCAGCACACTCCGTCGGCCGCTCCCCGGCCCCGCCCATGCGGGACCGGGGCCGCCCCTCGGTTAGCCTGGGGGCAATATGAACCGTCTGACCACGCCCTTCGGCTCCTTCGAGCTCGCCCGCTTCCCCGAGGACCCGCGCGACCGGCTCTTCGCTTGGGACGCCGCCGACGAGTACCTGCTGCGCCACCTCGAATCCGGTACGGGCGAACGCGGCCCGGTGGATCTGGCCGGTGCCGGGCAGATCACCGTGATCGGGGACCGCTGGGGGGCGCTGACGACGGCGCTGGCCGCGCACCACCCCACGCAGATCACCGACTCCAGCCTGACCCGTTCCGCCACCGCGGCCAATCTGGACCGCAACGGCATCGGGACCGCCAAGAGCACCGTGACGCTGCTGACCACGCAGGACGCACCGCCGGAGCGGATCGACGTACTCCTGGTGCGGGTGCCCAAGAGCCTGGCGCTCCTGGAGGACCAGCTGTACCGCGTCGCCCCGCACGTGCACGCCGGCACCGTCGTCGTGGGCACCGGCATGGTGAAGGAGATCCACACCTCCACGCTGCGGCTCTTCGAGAAGATCCTCGGCCCGACGAAGACCTCGCTGGCCGAGAAGAAGGCCCGCCTGATCTTCTGCACGCCCGGGAACCCCGGAGCCGCCCACCCCCGGACCGACGGGCCGTGGCCGGTGACGTACACCGTCGACCAGGACGCGGGATCGGGTTCCGGGCTGACCGTCGTCAACCACGCCGGGATCTTCTGCGCCGACCGGCTGGACGTCGGCACGCGCTTCTTCCTCCAGAACATCCCGACCAACACGGACGGGGCCCGGGTCGTCGACCTGGGCTGCGGCAACGGCATCGTCGGCACGGCGGTCGCGGTGGCCGACCCGGACGCCGAGGTCGTCTTCACGGACGAGTCGTACCAGGCGGTGGCCTCGGCCGAGGCCACCTACCGCGCGAACGTGAAGGGCCGGCTGGACCGCGCCGAGTTCCTCGTCGGCGACGGCGTCGCGATGCTGCCGCCGGGGTCGGTGGACCTGATCCTGTGCAACCCGCCCTTCCACTCGCACCAGGCGACGACGGACGCGACGGCGCTGCGCATGTTCGCCCAGTCGCGCAAGGCGCTGCGCCCGGGCGGCGAGCTGTGGGTGGTCGCCAACCGCCACATGGGCTACCACACCCACCTGCGCCGCCTCTTCGGCAACAACGAAGTCACCGCGAGCGAACCGAAGTTCGTGGTCCTGCGCGCGGTCAAGCGGCGCGAACAGCCCCGCCCCGCGTGACCTGCCGCTACGCCCCTTCGGTAACCCGCCGGTAGGTCCGTCGGTACGTCCTACACTCGGCCGCGTGAGCAGTCAGGTGGATCAGGACAGGACCTCCGGCGGGCGTTACCGGCGGGAGGACGTGGCCCGCGCGGCCGGCGTCAAGGTGCGCAACCTGCGCTACTACCAGGAGCGCGGGCTGCTGCCGCCGCCCCGTCGGGAGGGCCGGATCGCCTGGTACTCCGACGACCACCTCACCCGACTGCGCCTGATCAGCGACCTGTTGGGGCGCGGCTACACCGTCAACGGCATCGGCGAGCTGCTGGCCGCGTGGGAGCAGGGCGGCGGGATATCCCAACTGCTGGGCCTGGAGCGGGAGATGACCCGCGACTGGGAGCAGGAGGAGTCGGTCACCATGTCCCGGGCCGAGCTGCGCGAGCTGTTCGGCCCGACGGCGTCCCCGGCGGACACCCGGCGGGCGGCCGAGCTGGGCTACGTGACGATCGACGGGGACCTGGTCACGCACCGCAGCCGGCGCCTGCTGGAGGCGACGACGACCCTGGTGCGCGCGGGCGTGCCGCTCGGTGAGGTCCTGGACGCGGGTGACTTCGTACAGGCCCAGGCGGCCGCGGTCGCGGACCGGTTCGTCGCCCTGTTCCGGCAGCACGTGATCGGCCCGGAGGGCCTGGAACAGCTTTCGGCCACGCGTCTGCGGCACATCACGGAAGCGGTGGCGGCGCTGCGTCCGCTGGCGGGCGGGGTCGTGGCCGCGGAGTTCGCCCGGGCGATGGCCCGGCGGGTGGACGCCGAGGTCGCCGAGCTGCTGCGCGGGGAGTCGTCTGGGGCGTGACCGGCCGGTAGGAGTCGGCTTGAAAGGTGCGCCCGAGCAACCTTGCCAACCCCCATTGGCACTCTTACATTCAACTCGTCGGTAACAACGGTGCACAGCCGAACACAAGGGACGATCTCATGGCAGATTCCCCCAAGTTACCCGAAACTCCCGGCGAGGACGGCGACGAGAGAGCTGCCGGCGCGGGCCGCGTCCGCTGGCGCCGGTTCGCCGTACTGACCGTCCCCGCCGTGGCCGTGACCGCCGGACTCGGCATCGCCCTCGCTCAGGGCGCGCTCGCCGCCTCCTTCGCCGTATCGGGGCAGCAGTTCAAGGTGTCGGCCAAGAGCCTGGAGGGCGAGGGCTTCGCCCAGTACGGCAGCGTCGACGTCAACGCCCGCGAGGAGCTCATCCCGGTGGCGGTCACCGCCATCAGGGAGGCCAAGCTCAACAGCCTCTGCCAGTCGGTGGTCACCACCCTCCCGATCATCGGTGACATCTCGCTCAACCTCACCGCCGGTCAGAAGTCCCCCGTCGAGGCGAGCAACCTCTTCGTCGACGCCACCCAGCTCTCGGGCGACGCGGTCTTCACCAACATCGAGATCGGCCGGGACGCCTCCACCCTCGACAAGGGCCCGGCGGAAGCCGTGGGCATGCAGGACCTGTTCGCCCAGCAGGCCGACACCGTCAGCATCACCGATCTCCACCAGACGGCCTGGGCCACCAACGCGGGCACCTTCAAGCTCACCGGGCTGAACATGAACATCAGCAAGGGCAAGAAGGAATGCTTCTGAGCCGCTGGCGGCGGTGGCGGCGCGGCCGGCCGTTCTGGGGCGGGCTCTTCGCCGTCCTCGCCGGGGCCGAGATCTGTGCCCTGCCGCTGGCGCCGCTGAAGATCATGCTCCAGCAGGGGGTGGCGGGAATCCCGTCCGTCCTGATGGGCGTCGTCATGATCGTGCTCGGAATCACCGCCTGGTTCTCACCGGCCCAGCGCAGTCTGGCCGGGGTCCTGACCACCCTCATCGCCACCGCGGCGCTGGTCCTGTCGAACCTCGGCGGGTTCCTGATCGGCACCCTGCTCGGCATCCTCGGCGGCGGCCTGATGTTCGCCTGGCAGCCGTACGCCGCCCAGGTCGCCCGCGTCTCACCCGACGTCCCGGTCTCACCCGACGCACCCGTCACCCCGGTCGCCCCCACGGCCGCACACGGATCCGGCGCCGCCCCCGGATCCGCCGACGTACCCGCTCCCCCACCGCAACACGATCCCCAAGGAGCACAGCCATGAGC
>NZ_JBSGXB010000320.1:0-8344 GCF_053609185.1 Streptomyces sp. NPDC054956
CCGGACACCCGCGCCTCAAACGCCGGCGGGGCCGGATTTGCCCGGCGGGGCTGATTCTGTCCGGCGGGGCCGAAAGCCGCGGCGCCGGACATTGACCGTTCTCGGAACCCACACATCGGAGACCCACCCATGACAGCCGCGTCCCCACCGGAGATCCTCCGCGCGCCCCTCGTCGTCGAGTTCCCGTTCACCCGGTCCCTCGGGCCCGTGCAGAGCGCCTTCCTCACCGGGCTGCGCGAAGGCGTCGTGCTCGGAGTCACGACCGCCGACGGCAAGGTGATGGTGCCGCCCGTCGAGTACGACCCCGTCACCGCCGAGGAGATCCGCGACCTGGTCGAGGTCGGCAGCACCGGGACCGTGACCACCTGGGCCTGGAACGGCTCCCCGCGCCCCAACCAGCCCCTCGACACCCCCTTCGCCTGGGTCCTCGTACGGCTCGACGGCGCCGACACCGCGATCCTGCACGCCCTCGACGCCCCCGGCCCCGAGGCGGTCGCCACCGGCATGCGGGTCCGCGTGCGCTGGGCCGCGGAGCGGACCGGGGCGATCACCGACATCGCCTGCTTCGAGCCCGCGGATTCCGCGGACGGGGACGGGGCCGCGCAGGCGGCCCCGCACGGCGGGGAGTTCGCCGACCCCGTCACCGGCATCGTCGCCCAGGCCCGCCTGGACTACACGTACAGCCCCGGCCGCGCCCAGAGCGCGTACATCGCGGGCCTCTCGGAGCGGAAGACCATCGGCGAGCGCTGCCCCTCCTGCCACAAGGTGTACGTGCCCCCGCGCGGCGCCTGCCCCACCTGCGGGGTCGCGACCACCGACCAGGTCGAGGTCGGCCCGGCCGGCACGGTCACCACGTACTGCATCGTCAACATCAAGGCCAAGAACCTCGACATCGAAGTCCCCTACGTCTACGCCCACATCGCCCTCGACGGCGCCGGCCTCGCCCTCCACGGCCGGATCGGCGGCATCCCGTACGACGAGGTGCGGATGGGGCTGAGGGTCGAACCGGTCTGGACCGAAGGCGGGCGCTACCCCGACCACTACCGCCCCACCGGAGAGCCGGACGCGGACTACGACGTGTACAAGGAGCTCATCTGATGCCAGGCACGCCGAGGACGCAGCGGCACGCGCGCGAGGTAGCCGTCGTCGCCTTCGCGCAGAGCGACCACCTGCGCCGCACCGACGAGCTCAGCGAAGTCGAGATGGTCATGCCGGTCCTGCACCAGGTGCTGGCCGCCACCGGCCTGAAGGCCGGCGAGATCGGCTTCACCTGCTCCGGCTCCAGCGACTACCTCGCCGGCCGGGCCTTCTCCTTCACCATGACCCTCGACGGCGTCGGCGCCTGGCCGCCCATCTCCGAATCGCACGTGGAGATGGACGGGGCCTGGGCCCTGTACGAGGCCTGGGTCAAGATCCAGACCGGCGAGGCCGACACCGCGCTCGTGTACTCGTACGGGAAGTCCTCCCCGGGATCGGTGCGCGACGTCCTGACGCGCCAGCTCGACCCCTACTACCTGGCTCCGCTCTGGCCCGACTCGGTGGCCCTGGCCGCCCTCCAGGCTCAGGCGCTCATCGACGCCGGCGAGACCGACGAAGCCGGACTCGCCGCGATCGGAGCCCGCAGCCGGGCCGCCGCGAACACCAACCCGCACGCCCAGCTCACCGGCGCGATCCCGCAGGGCGACTACCAGGTCGCCCCGCTGCGCACCGGCGACTGCCCGCCCATCGGCGACGGCGCGGCCGCCGTCATCCTGGCCGCCGGGGACGTGGCACGGCGACTGTGCGAGCGGCCGGCCTGGATCACCGGCATCGACCACCGCATCGAGGCGCACAGCCTCGGGCTCCGCGACCTCACCGACTCCCCGTCCACGCGGATCGCCGCCGAGCACGCGGGCGTCTTCGAGGGCCCGGTGGACACGGCCGAACTGCACGCGCCGTTCTCCTCCCAGGAGGTCGTCCTGCGCAAGGCCCTCGGACTCGGCGAGGACGTGACCGTCAACCCGTCGGGCGGAGCGCTCGCCGCCAACCCGGTCATGGCCGCCGGCCTGATCCGGATCGGCGAGGCGGCAGCCCGCATCCACCGCGGCGAGTCCGACCGGGCCGTCGCGCACGCCACCTCAGGCCCCTGCCTCCAGCAGAACCTGGTCGCCGTCCTGGAAGGGGACCGAGCATGAGCACGACGGGCAAGGAGCCGGTGGCCGTCGTCGGCATCGGCCAGACCAAGCACGTGGCCGCCCGCCACGACGTCTCCATCGCCGGACTGGTCCGCGAAGCGGCGGCCCGCGCACTCGCGGACGCCGAGCTGACCTGGGCGGACATCGACGCGGTCGTCATCGGCAAGGCCCCCGACTTCTTCGAGGGCGTGATGATGCCGGAGCTGTACCTGGCGGACGCCCTCGGCGCCGTCGGCAAGCCCATGCTCCGCGTGCACACGGCCGGTTCGGTGGGCGGCTCCACGGCGCTGGTCGCCTCCAACCTGGTGGCCGCCCGCGTCCACCGCACCGTGCTCACCCTCGCTTTCGAGAAGCAGTCCGAGTCCAACGCCATGTGGGGGCTGTCGCTGCCCGTCCCCTTCCAGCAGCCGCTGCTGGCCGGGGCCGGCGGGTTCTTCGCCCCGCACGTGCGCGCGTACATGCGGCGCACCGGCGCCCCCGACACCGTCGGCTCCCTCGTCGCGTACAAGGACCGCCGCAACGCGCTGAAGAACCCGTACGCGCACCTGCACGAGCACGACATCACCCTGGAGAAGGTCCAGGCGTCCCCGATGCTGTGGGACCCGATCCGCTACTCCGAGACCTGCCCGTCCTCCGACGGCGCCTGCGCGATGATCCTCACCGACCGGGAGGGCGCCGCCCGTTCGCCGAAGCCGCCGGCCTGGCTGCACGGCGGGGCGATGCGCAGCGAGCCGACGCTCTTCGCGGGCAAGGACTTCGTCTCCCCGCAGGCGGGCAAGGACTGCGCGGCCGACGTCTACCGGCAGGCGGGGATCACCGATCCGCGCCGGGAGATCGACGCGGTCGAGATGTACGTGCCGTTCTCCTGGTACGAGCCGATGTGGCTGGAGAACCTGGGCTTCGCCGAGGAGGGCGAGGGCTGGAAGCTCACCGAGGCCGGGGTCACCGAACTCGACGGCGACCTTCCGGTCAACCCGTCCGGGGGTGTGCTGTCCACCAACCCGATCGGCGCCTCGGGCATGATCCGCTTCGCGGAGGCCGCGCTCCAGGTGCGCGGACAGGCCGGGGAACACCAAGTCCCGGACGCCCGAAGGGCGATGGGCCACGCGTACGGCGGCGGCGCGCAGTTCTTCGCGATGTGGCTGGTGGGAGCCGAACCGCCGTCCTCCTGAACGGAATCCGGTTTCCGGACGGGGTGCCGCACCGGCCACGAGTGACGGATCGTGGCCTGTGCGGCACGGCGTGCGATGGTTAACCTGACCCCGGGACGACGACGTACCGGGAGGAGCAAACACGTGGCCGAGAGCATGACTTCGCAGGCGCCGGCCGGCTGGGGGAAGCCGGATCTCGATCTGACCGGGGCCGACTGGCAGTCGAGCAGCCGAGGGGCGGGTGACGTCCAGATCGCCTTCGTGGAGGGGTTCATCGCGATGCGCAACGGCGACCGCCCCGAAAGCCCCTCGCTGATCTTCGCGCCGGACGAGTGGCGCAGGTTCGTCCTGAACGCGCGCGGCGGGGAATTCGACCTCACGTAGCCGACGGCACGGCACGGGAACACGGCGCACCACCGGGCGCGGAAGCCGCCGCCCCGGTGGCCGCCGTATCCCCTTGCCGCCCGTGGGGCGTCGCGGCATCATGGGCCGCATGACGATCATCCGCCGAAAGGGCGATGCCGCGTAGACGGCCCGGCGCACTGCGCGCCGAACGAGGAACGTACGAGGGCCGCAGGCCGCCCGCCTGGGCGCGGGCGCTCCCGCCCGTGGACCGGCTGCCTCCCGAGGCGGCCGCGGCCGTGCACTGGGCCCGCCCCGGACGGGCCGGTGAGATCGCGGGCCTGCTGGCCAGGTACCGCGTCTTCCTGAGCCGCCCCGGCCGCCACCTGTACCTGGGCCCCTCCCCGTGCGCCGACTGTCCGGGGTGCGCCTTCGCCGGCGTCGCCTCCGTCCGGGACGAACTGCGCGACCACCACCGGCTGCTGCCGCCGGTCGCCCGCGAGGCCCTGTGCCGCGTGCTGCGCGGCCTGGACGACGAGTTCCGCCGCCGCACGATCGAGGACCCGGACCCGCCGGACTCCGGACGGGCCGACCGGCTCGGCCGCCCGCTCGCCTGGTGGCACCGGCGGCTGCGCGGGGAGGAGCCGGAGCCCGACCGGTCCGAGTACTGGTGACGCCGGGGGACCGCACCGGGGTGTCATCCCGGCCGCGGCTCGACCCCGGGTACGGTGGCGGCGTGAGCGGAGAGAGCGACCTGCGGAAACTGCTGAGCGGAATGCGTCCCGAACTGAACGACGGGCTGTACGTGTTCTGCACCATCCCCGGCGACACCGACCCGGAGGCCCTGGCCGGGCTCACCCCCGTCGCCAGCATCCTGGAACCCGAGGGGCTCACCCTCGTCCTCGGCCAGGAGGAGGCGGACGAGGCGGGCCTGCCCTACGAGTACACCGCCGGGTGGATCACCCTGCGCGTCCACTCCTCCCTCGACGCCGTCGGCCTCACCGCCGCCTTCGCCACCGAACTCGGCGCACACGGCCTGAGCTGCAACGTCATCGCCGGCTACCACCACGACCACCTCTTCGTCGCCGCCGACCGGGCGGCCGAGGCGGTGGCCGTCCTGGAAGCGCTCGCGGCCCGGTCCGCGGAGGACTGAGCCGCGGGGGCGGGCCGCGGACGGGTGGCCCGGGCAGGCCGCTGCGGGACCGTGGCGGGGCCGCTGCGTGGCCGTGGCGGGGGCGCTGCGGGGGCGCTGCGAGGCCCCGGCGAGGCCCCGGCCGGGCACCCCGAAAGGAAGATCAGCTCGATTTCCGGCACGGGCCTTCCCGCGCGCGTGCGCGGGCGTACGCTGATCCTCCGAACAGGCCTGGGGGGTACCAGCCATGACGGAACGCCGGACCCGCAAACGGCGCACGATGTTCGAACGCGACACGGAGCTCGCCGCCGTCGACGAGGCCCTGGACCAGCTCGCCGGCCCCGACGCCGACGGAGCCCTGCTGGCCTTCTCCGGACCGGCTGGCCTCGGCAAGACCACCCTGCTGGCCGAGGTCCGCCGCCGCGCCCACGCCGCCTCCTGCACCGTCCTCGCCGCCCGGGGCGGCGAGCAGGAGCAGAGCCAGCCCTTCCACGTCGCCCGCCAGCTCATCCAGCCCCAACTGGCCGGCACCACCGACGACGAACTGCGCGCCGCCCTCGGCAGCTGGTACTCCATCGTCGGCCCCGCCCTCGGCCTCTGCGCCGCCGAACAGGGCGCCCCGCCCGACCCCCAGGGCCTGCGCGACGGACTCGACTGGGTCCTCACCCACCTCATCGTGCAGCGCGCGCCCGTCACCCTCGTCCTCGACGACGCCCACTGGGCCGACCCCGAATCCCTCTCCTGGCTGGCCGCCTTCGCCCCGCGCACCGAACACCTCCCGCTGCTCCTCGTCGTCGCCTACCGGCCCGACGAACTGCCTGCGCACGCCGAGGCCTTCCGTACGCTGCCCGGCCGCGCCGGACACCGCCCGCTGACCCTGGCGCCGCTCACCGAGGACGCCGTCTCCACCCTCGTCCGCGAAGCCGTCGGCGAGCACGCCGACGACGCCTTCTGCCGGGAGGCCTGGGCCGTCACCACCGGCAATCCCTTCGAGGCCGTCGAACTCACCGCGAAAGTACGGGACAAGGGCCTCGACCCCGTCGAAGCCAGCGCCCCGCTGCTGCGCGACCTCGCCGCCGCCCAGCGCGGCAGCGGACTCGTCGCCCGGCTGCACAGCCTCGGCCCCTCCACCGTCCGCTTCGCGTGGGCCTGCGCCGTCCTCGGCACCGCCATCCCCAGGGACCTCGCCGCCCGTGTCGCGGGCCTCGGCACCGAGGAGGCCGTGGACGCCACGAGGAGGCTGCGCGAGGCCCGCATCCTGTCGGCGCCGGCCGAAGCCGCCGTGACGGGCGGATCCGTCGGGGCCGCGGCACTCGTGGGTGCCGGGGGACTCGTGGGCGCCGCGGAGTTCGCCGGGGTCGGCGGACCCGGCGAAGAGGAGGGGGCCGGGCTGGAGTTCGTCCACCCGCTCATCGCCACCGCCATCTACCGCGCCATCCCCGACGCCCTGCGGGTCGCCCTCCACGGCAAGGCCGCCGCGGCCGTCGTCGACGCCGGACTCGGGCCCTCCGCGGCCGCCCGGCACCTGCTGGAGACCCACCCCGAGAACGACCCCTGGGTGGTGCGCACCCTGCGCGAGGCCGCCGGCGAGAACCTCCGCGCCGGCGCCCCCGAAGCCGCCCGCCGCCAGCTCGCGCGGGCCCTGCGCGAACCCCCGGACTTCGACGAGCGCGCGGCCGTCCTCTACGAGCTCGGCTGCGCCTCCCTGCTCACCGAGCCCGCCAACACCGTCAACCACCTGCGCGCCGCCCTCGCGGAGCCCTTCGAGGACCCGGCGCTGCGGCAGGGCATCGTCATCCGGCTGGCCCAGGTGCTCTCGCACAGCGACCGCCTCGCCGAGGCCTCGGAATCCCTCGCGCGGGAGATCCCGTACACCCAGGACGTACGCGCCCGCCTGCGCCTGCAGTCCGAGCAGTTCATGTGGGACGCCTTCAACGCGGCCGAGACCGACTCCCCGGCCCGCTCGCGCCGGCTCGCGAAACTCGCCGACCGGCTGACCGGTCGGGACCTCACCGAGCGGTACGTGATCGGGCTGCGCGCGTGGGACGCCTGCCTGCGCGGGGAGCCGGTCGACGTGGTCCTCCACCACGCGGGCCGGGTGCTCGAAACCGAGTTCAGCTGGGCGTACGAGGACCGGGGCTTCGAGGTTCCCGTGCTCGTCGCCATGGTGCACATGTACGCCGACCGGCCCGGCCGGGCCGAGGAACTGTTCGAGGCCGGCACCGCGGAGTTCGAGCGGCAGGGCTGGCGCGGGGCGCACCTGTCCTTCGCGTACAGCCTGCGCGCGTACATCCGCTACCGGCGCGGGCGGCTGGCGGAAGCGGAGGAGCTGGCGCGGGCCGGCCTGCGGCTCGCCGAGCGGGTCGGGCGGGGCACGCCGGTGCACTGGTACACCATCGCGATCCTGGTCACCACGCTCCTGGCGCGGGGCCGGGTGGACGAGGCGTGGGAACTGGCGCAGGAACACGAGTTCGGGGAGCCCTTCCCGGCGGCCGTCGTCTTCCCCGACTCCCAGACGGTGTACGCGGAGCTCCTGCTGGCACGCGGCCAGACGAAGGCCGCCGCGGCGGAGCTGGAGGCGGTGGACCGCAGGCTGACCCCGCGCGGCATCCAGAACCCGACCTGGTGCCCGTGGCGGCTCCACCTGGCCCGCGCGGTGTACGCGGAGGACCCGGCGCGGGCGCGTTCCCTGACCGCGGAGGCCGTCCGCCAGGCCCGCGCGTTCGGCGCCCCGTCGGGCATCGGCCAGGCCCTGCGGGTGGCGGCGGAGGTGGCCCTGCCCGGGGACCGGGAGGCCCTGCTGGAGGAGTCGGTGGCATTCCTGTCCGCATCGCCGGCGGGCTATGAGCTGGCGCTCGCGCTGACCGCGCTGGGGCGGGAGCGGGCCGACGCGGACGTGACCGTACGGGCCGTGGTGGCGGCCACGCAGTGCGGGGCGGAGGGCCTGCTGGCCACCGCGTGGGAGGCGCACTTCGCGGCGGGCGGCGGCATGCTCTGCGGGATCTTCTGGGAGGACGAGCTGGACCAGGACGACTGGGAGGTGGTGGACCGCCTGCTGGCCGGCGACACCACCGTCTCGGAGCAGGACCAGTCCCTGGTCTACCGCAAACTCGGCACGGACCAAGCGGGCCTCCACGAAGCACTCCGCTCGGTACCCCGCCGGGCCTGAAGCCCCCGAACCGGTACGGGGTCCGGCCCCGGCCCCCTACGCCTCACCCCTCGGAGGGTGTGGGGAGGTCCGCCCCGCCGGGCTGGATGCGGTGCGCGCGGTGCCCGCGGGCATCGTGGCGATCTGCTTGACGAAGTCGTAGAGCTGCTTGGCCACCGGGTCGCGCTGGTCGGTGTAGCCCTTGACCAGCTGGTCGCGGGTCAGGTCGAGGGCTTCCTGCCGCTTGAGCAGGTACGCCTCGGTCATCGCGTTGGCGCGCTTGGCGGCCTCCTTGGGGGAGTCCGCCGTGTAGGTGAAGCGCAGCACCATGGTCTGCGGCGGGTTGGTGACCTGCAGGCCGCTGCGCAGGGCGGCGAAGCCGGACGCGGTCACGCCC
>NZ_JBSGXB010000321.1:0-8320 GCF_053609185.1 Streptomyces sp. NPDC054956
GCTCCGCGAACGGCCCGACGGCGGAGAGCTCGTGGACCTGTACGCGCAGCGGGGCCCGGACCGCGTCGAGGACCTCTTCCAGGAGGGGCACCTGCTGGCCCTCTCCGGCGTCCAGCCCGCGCAGTTCGGCCAGGGTCAGGTCGGCGACGGCTCCCGAGCCGTCGGTGGTCCGGTCCACTTCGGCGTCGTGCAGGACGACGAGGGCGCCGTCCTTGCTGAGCCGCAGGTCCAGGGCGAGGACGTCCATGCCGGAACGTTCCGCGCGGACGAACGACCGCAAGGTGTTCTCGGGTTCTACGCCCATGACCCCGCGGTGACCGATGGTGAGGAAAGTCAAGGTTCTCTCGCTTCCGTCGACGGCGGCTCCCCGCGCGGTCGCGGTGTCCCGGCCGGCCGCGCGTGGTCGAAGACGAATGCTAGTGCGCCGCGCGGTCGATGGGACCGTCCGCGCGGCGCCGCGGACCGCCGTCCGGCCGCCCGATGCAGGGGCCGCCGGGTCTGCGGAGCCCCGAACGGGGCCCGCCGTGTCACCCGGGCGTGGGCGCGCCCCCACCGCCTTGACGCTCCTGCCCGGAGTCCTCCCGCGATCCGGCCGGTGCGGAGTCCGCCAAGCCTTCCAGGTCCGCCAAGAGGGCGCGGGTCAGCTCCAGTTCGGCCAGGTGCTGGCGTTCGCTCCAGCGCAGGGCGAGCACCGGGAACGCCCAGTCCGGTTCGGTGGCCGCGTGCGCCATGGCCTCCCGTACGGACGCCAGCTCCTGCGTGGTGCGCTCCATGTGCTCGGTGACCATCGCGCGCAGCCGCTCCGGCTCCGCCAGGTGCCCGAGCCAGACCCGCAGCAGCAGCCCGTGCTTGAGCACCGGGGGGCCGGCCTCGGCGGAGTCCGAGGCCCAGCCGGCCAGCGCCTCGCGCCCGGCGGGGGTGATCCCGTAGCGGCGCTTGGCCCGCACCTCCTCGGGCCCCGAGCGCACGGAAGCCGCGTACCCGAGCTCCTCCAGGCGGCGCAGTTCGGCGTAGATCTGGCTGATGGCCGGAGACCAGTAGAAGAAGCGCAGGGAGGAGTCGGCCCACTTCTTCAGCTCGTAGCCGGTGCGCTCCCCGGGGAAGGAGAGGAGGCCCAGAACGGCCCACGCGGTCGGCGGCAGCTCTTGCTTCTTCGACGTCTGACTACTAGTCATATTCCGAATTGAAGTGAGACCGGGCACGGGACGCAACCCTGGAGGCATCGTGAAATTCTCCGTGATCTTCGAAGCTCAGCTCGCCGACCCGACCGTGGAACGGGAGCACCAGGTCATCCGGGACTGCGTCGAGCAGGCGGTGCTCGCCGAGCGGATGGGGTTCGACCGGATCTGGGCCGTCGAGCACCACTCCTTGAAGTGGTACGCCCACATGAGTGCTCCCGAGATCTTCCTGACCTGGGTGGCGGCCCGGACCAACACCATACGCATCGGGCACGGAGTCGTGTGCATGCCCTTCGCCTTCAACCACCCCGTCCGGGTCGCCGAGCGGGCCGCGATGCTCGACCTGCTCTCCGGCGGGCGCGTCGACCTGGGTGCGGGGCGCGGCGGGACCGTGCAGGAGACCTCGCTGTGCGGGGTGGACAGGGACCGCACCACGGCCGAGGTGGAGGAGGCGCTGCGGATCATCGGCAAGGCCTGGCAGGAGGACGAGCTGGAGTACCACGGGGAGCTCATCGACATCGACCCGCACCCGATCCTGCCGAGGCCGAGCCAGACCCCGCACCCCCCGCTCTTCCTGGCGTGCAGCCGGGCCGAGACCCTGACGCAGGCCGCCGAGCTCGGCGTCGGGGCGCTGGTGATGGGGTTCGCCGGGCCGGAGTCCATCGCGCGGATGCGCGCCGTGTACGACGCGGCGATCGCGGGCCGCGACGGCGCCCGCTTCGTCTCCACCGCGGTCAACGACCACTTCTCCGTGCTCTGCCCGACGATCGTGCTCGACGATCCGCAGGAGGCGCGCCGGATCGGTGTCAGGGGCCAGCGGTTCTTCGCGCAGTCCATCGGCCACTGGTACGGCGGGGCGGGCATCCCGGACGAGGCGGTGGTGGCCGGAGCCGACGAGGACGCGGAGATGCGCGCGGCCGCGGAGCAGGTGGTGGCCCGGCTGCACGAGCTGGACATCCCGGTGCGGCCCACGTCCACGGCCACCTTCAACGCCGACCACGCCTACGGGAGCGCGGACGAGGCCATCGCGTACGTCGAGCGGCTCAGGGACGCGGGGGCCGACGAGATCATGTGCCTGATCCAGATGGGCACGGTGCCGCAGGAGGCCTGCCTGGAGACCCTGCGGCAGTGGGGCGAGAAGGTCATCCCGCATTTCGCGGGCACGCCGGGCCGGAACGCGTAGGGGGCCCGCCGTGACCGAGGTGAACCCCGGCTCCGGGGCCGACCGGCTGGACCCGGCCGTCCGGCCCTACGTGGACGCGCTGGCGTCCTTCTTCCCCGACCTCGGCGGAAGCGTCACCGACGCCGACGAGGCGCGCCGCATCCTGGCCGCCGTACCGCGGGCGGTCCCCCCGCCCGTCGTGGGCTCGGTGGAGGACCGGGACGTTCCCGGGCCGGACGGGGCGCCGCCGGTCCCGGTGCGCGTCTACTACCCCGACCCCGAGCGGTGGCCCGGGCCCCGGCCGACCGTGGTGTTCTGCCACGGCGGCGGCTGGGTGCTGTGCGACCTCGACAGCCACGACGCCACCGTCCGGGCCCTGTGCCGGGCCTCCGGTGCCGTCTTCGTCTCCGTCGACTACCGCCGGGCGCCCGAGGACCGCTTCCCCGCCGCCGTCCACGACGCGTACGCCGCCCTGTGCTGGGCGGCCGGGCACGTCGCCGAGCTGGGCGGGGACCCGGCCGCCCTGGTGGTGGCCGGGGACAGCGCCGGCGGGAACCTCGCCGCGGCCTCGGTGCTGCTGGCGCGCGACCGCGGGGGACCGGCCGTCGCGCTCCAGGTGCTCGTGTACCCCTGCCTGGACGCGGGGCAGGACACCGGGTCCTACCGGAGCAACGCCGAGGGCTGCTTCCTGACCGCCGCGCACCTGCGCTGGTTCTGGGAGCAGTACCTGGGCCCGGACGGCGACGGCGGCGATCCGCTGGCCTCCCCGCTCGCCGCCGACCCGCGGGGGCTGCCGCCCGCGTACGTGGTGGTCGCCGGGTGCGATCCGCTGCGGGACGAGGGCGAGGCGTACCACCACCGGCTGATCGCGAGCGGGGTTCGTTCGGTCCTCGACTCCCACCCCGCAATGTTCCACGGGTTCCTCGCGCTGGCCGGCGTACTCCCACAGGCCCGCCAGGTACTGGACCGGCTGGGCGAAGTCATCGACTCGACGTGTAACGACGGGAAGAATTTCGGTGGACCTGGGGGTGATGCAGGATAATTTCCCGCATCTCCTCTTGAACAGGAGACCCTCACGTGCTTACGCTGCCTTGACGTGAGGTTCTCCTGTGGAGGAAGTGACATGACGGAAACTCTTGTGCCGGGTATCGGCGGCGCCGTGATAACCGCCGATGTGCGGGTGGTGGACCACCCGGCGTGGCCCGAGCTCAAGGCCGCCGTGGAGGAGATCCGGCCCTGGCAGTCGCCCGACGGCTCCATCGACTTCGACGCCGAGGGCGCGCCCACCCGTGCCGCCGCCGATGTCGCGATCGAGCGCGTGATCGCCGGAGTGGAGGCGCTGTCGCCGCTGCTGCCGCACGACGGCGCGTACCACCGTGCCCTCATCGGCGACCTGAGCAAGTGGGCCGCCGACGGCTTCGTCGTGCCGGACTTCCTCGACTCCCTGATGGCCTTCCACCCGGCGGCCGACCGCGCCGACGGGCTCCAGCACCTCGTGGTCTTCCCGATGTACACGCAGAACGGCAACCCGGACCGCAACCTCGAGGCCGTCGTGCTGAAGATGGTCTGGCCCGAGTGGCTCTCCGAGCTGGAGCGCACCCGGTACGACAACCCGCTCTTCCTCGGCATCACCCTGGAGGACTTCACCCCGGGTTACGACACGCACTCCGCCGTGCTCTTCCCGGAGACCATCGCCGTGCGCGAGGCCCCCGAGCGGTTCACCTGGGGCGGCATCTTCTGCGACCGCGAGGCCGCCCGGTACCGCAAGGTCACCGAGGCCGCCGTCGACATCCTCGGCATCGAGCTGCCCGAGGACATCGCCCGCATGGTCGAGGACCAGGAGCGCTGCGAGAAGGCCTTCGTCCTGTGGGACATGGTCCACGACCGCACCCACAGCCACGGCGACCTGCCGTTCGACCCCTTCATGATCAAGCAGCGCCAGCCGTTCTGGATGTACGGCCTCGAAGAGCTGCGCTGCGACCTCACCGCCTTCAAGGAGGCCGTGAAGCTGGAGTCCGAGGGCAACGAGCACGGCCGCGACGTGCAGTACGCCGTCCTCTTCGACCGGATGTTCCGCTTCCCGGTCTCCGGCGACCGCAACCGCAACTACGACGGCCTCGGCGGCCAGCTCCTCTTCGCCTACCTCCACAAGCACGACGTGGTGCGCTGGACGGACAACAAGCTGAAGATCGACTGGATGCGGGCCCCGCAGGTCACCAACCAGCTGTGCGCCGACATCGAGGAGCTCTACCGGGCCGGCATCGACCGCCCGAAGCTCGTCCACTGGTTCAAGGCGTACGAGCTGGTCTCCACCTACCTCGCCCCGCACCCGGGCTCCAAGTGGGCCAAGGGTCCCGACGCCCTGGACCTCACGCAGCCTCCGCGCAAGCTCGTGGACGACGTGCTTCCGGACGAGTTTCCGCTCAGCATGTTCTATGAGGCCCTCGCCAAGAAGCTCAAGGGTGTGATCGCCTCGACGAAGGGCATCACCGCTCTGAACTCTGACGACGCTCGGCGAGTGGCCGCGTGAGCACTCGCCCTCAGGAGGCTGCACCGATGAACGGCTCCGGGAACGGCAACGGAAAGCTCCATGGGGCGGTAGTGGCGGTGGCCGGGGCCGGCGGGCCCGCCGGCCGTGCCACCCTGCTCCGCCTCGCCGAGGCGGGTGCCGTGGTCGTGGCGTCCGACGCCGACGCGGCACGGCTCGCCGAAGCCGTGGACGCGGCGCGCTACGCCCACGGCGGCGCCACCATCACTGGTGACACCGTCGACCTGCTCGACCTGGACGCCACCAAGGCCTGGGCCGAGCAGACCGAGAAGGAGTTCGGCCGCATCGACGGCCTCGTGCACCTCGTCGGCGGCTGGCGCGGCAGCACCACCTTCACCGACACCGACCTCGCGGACTGGGACTTCCTGGAGAAGCTCCTCATCCGCACCGTCCAGCACACCTCGCTCGCCTTCCACGACGGACTGCTGCGCAGCGACCGCGGCCGCTTCGTCCTGGTGAGCCAGTCCGGCGCGCACAAGCCGGTCGCCAACAACGCGGCGTACAACGCGGGCAAGGCGGCCGCCGAGGCCTGGACCCTCTCGATGGCCGACTCCTTCCGCAAGCTGGGGGGCGAGGACGGCCCCGGGGCCGCGGCTGCGATCCTGGTCATCAAGGCACTGGTGCACGACGCGATGCGCGCCGAGCGTCCCACTGCGAAGTTCGCGGGCTTCACCGACGTCAAGGAGCTGGCCGAGGCCATCGCCGGCGTCTGGGAGCGGCCCGCCTCCGATGTGAACGGACAGCGTCTGTGGCTCACTCCCCAACCGTGAAGAACGCTGCCGTGAAGAACGCTGCCGTGAAGACCGCGATCAGGAAGTCCCAGGCGAAGACCGACGCCCGCCGGCACCACGACCCGGCGGTGCGCGGTTTCGCCAGCGACAACTACGCCGGGGTGCACCCGGAGATCCTGGCGGCCGTCGCCCTGGCCAACGGGGGGCACCAGGTCTCCTACGGCGACGACGAGTACACCGAGCACCTGCAGAAGGTCTTCCGCAGCCACTTCGGCGCCCACGCCGAGGCCTACCCGGTCTTCAACGGCACCGGCGCCAACGTGACGGCCCTGCAGGCCCTCACCGACCGCTGGGGCGCGGTGATCTGCGCCGAGAGCGCGCACATCAACGTGGACGAGGGCGGTGCGCCCGAGCGGATGGCGGGCCTCAAGCTGCTCACGGTCCCCACCCCGGACGGCAAGCTCACCCCCGAGCTCATCGACCGGCAGGCCTGGGGCTGGGAGGACGAGCACCGGGCGATGCCGCAGGTCGTCTCGATCACTCAGAACACCGAGCTCGGCACGGTCTACACGGTGGACGAGATCCGGGCCATCGTCGAGCACGCGCACGGCAAGGGCATGAAGGTCCACCTCGACGGTGCCCGGATATCCAACGCCGCGGCCTCGCTCGACGTGCCGATGCGCAGCTTCACGAACGCGGTCGGCGTGGACGTGCTCTCCTTCGGCGGCACCAAGAACGGGATGATGGCCGGAGAGGCCGTCGTCGTGCTGAACCCGGACTCCGTCCGGCAGATGAAGCACATCCGCAAGATGTCCATGCAGCTCGCCTCCAAGATGCGCTTCGTGTCGGTGCAGTTCGAGGCGCTCCTCGCGAAGGACCTGTGGCTGCGCAACGCCGGTCACGCCAACGCGATGGCGCAGCGGCTGGCGGCCGGGGTGCGCGAGACCGACGGGGTGGAGATCCTCTACCCGGTGCAGGCGAACGCCGTGTTCGCGCGGCTTCCGCACGAGGTGACGCGCCGGCTCCAGGAGCGCTACCGCTTCTACTTCTGGGACGAGATCGCCGGCGACGTCCGCTGGATGTGCAGCTTCGACACCCAGGAAGAGGACGTGGACGGCTTCCTCCAGGCCCTGAAGGAAGAGCTGGCACGCTAGCGCCATAAATCTATAGGCATGCAGTCGGATGCATGGGTATGCTCCTGGATCATGGAACTGATCCAGGAGCATTCCGACGTTGCCGCCTATCTGGCGGCCGATGAAGCCGTCGACCACGACCACCCGCTGGTCCAGGAGACCGCCGACGCCCTGTGGACCGCCACGGGCGACGCATATTCATACGCCAAAGTGGCCTTCGAGTTCGTCCGCGACACCATCCCGCACTCGGCCGACTCCGGCGACGACCGCGTCTCCTGGCGCGCCTCCGACGTCCTGGCCACGCGCAACGGCATCTGCTACGCCAAAGCCCACGCGCTGACCGCCCTGCTGCGCGCCCGGGGCATCCCGGCCGGTCTCTGCTACCAGCTCCTCGGCGACGAGGACGGGTCGAACCCGGTGATCCACGGGCTCGTCGCCCTGCGCCTGCCCGGCAGTTCCGACTGGGCCCGGGTGGACCCGCGGGGCAACAAGCCCGGCGTGGACGCCCAGTTCACCCTCGACCACGAACGCCTCGCCTTCCCGGTCCGCCCCGAACTCGGCGAGATCGACTACCCCGAGGTGTACGCCGCACCGCACCCGGCGGCGCTCAAGGCGCTCCAGGAGTCCGCGGACCGGCCGCAGTTGTGGCGGAACCTGCCGACGGCGCTGTAGGGGTCCCGGATCCGGCGCCGGCCCGGGTGGCGGCCCCGGCCGTCTCCCGTACGCGCCCGCGCGCCGTCACCAGGGCGTGCAGCAGGGCGCCGGCCAGCTGGAGGCCCGCGATCGCGAGCACCAGGGTCCAGGGCGGCGCGTCGGCCGCGAGCCCCACGAGGGCGGCGCCCGTCGACGCGGCCGTCACCTTGAGCCCGGCGCCGAGGGTGAAGACCTGGGTCCGCACCCCGTCGGGCGCGAAGTCCGAACGGATGCGCAACGTGGCCGTCAGCAGCGGCCCGTCGCACACCCCGGCGGCCGCGAACGCCACCGCCGTGAGGGCGACCGACGGGGCGAACGCGGCCGCCGCCAGCGCCACCCCGGTCGCCGCCATGGCCCAGCGGGCCAGCCGGCCCGGCGCCACGGCCGTGATCCGGCCCAGCGTCAGGGAGCCGGTCAGGGCGCCCAGGGCGAAGGCGGTCATCAGCACCCCGCCGCCGCCCGGGCTGCCGAGCCCGGTGGCCAGCAGCACCGAGGTGGTGGTGAGCGCCCCGACGCCCACGAAGGCCAGGGTCGTGGCCGAGGTGACCGCCCGCAGCTCCCGGATCCGCCACAGGGCGGCCAGCCCGGCGCCCAGCCCGGCCCGGGGTTCGCCGTGAGCGGGACCCGGACCGGGGTTCTCGTACGGAAGGGTCGCCGCCAGCGCCGCCGCCAGCGCTCCGGACGCCGCCAGCAGTGCCATCGCGGGGCCGGCCGAGCCGAAGGCGGCGACCAGGCTCACGGCCGCCGGAGCGGTGACCGCGGCGCCGTTGTAGGTCGACGCGTCCCAGCCGTACGCCCGGTCGCGCGCGGGGCCGGCCGGGATCAGCCCCGCCACCAGGCTGGACAGCCCGCCGGTCACCATCGGCCCGCAGGCA
>NZ_JBSGXB010000322.1:0-8240 GCF_053609185.1 Streptomyces sp. NPDC054956
CCACTGCGGCGAGGCCCCGTCCGGCCCGTTGCCCCGGCGGCTCCCCCGGTTACGCGTCCTCGGCGCGGGAGCGGTTGCGGCGGCGGAACTCCTCCGTCGGGACGCCGCCCACGCCCCAGTCCTCCAGGGCGACCTCGTCGATGAGGACGAACGTGGTGGCGGGGTCCTTGTCGAGGACCTTGACCAGCAGGTCGGTCACTCCCGCGATGATCTCGGCCTTCTGCGCGGCGGTGGCGCCTTCACGAGTGATCTTGACGTTGACGTACGGCACGGCAGCTTTCCTTCGATTGGCCGGGTGGGTGGATGTGTGGGTGGGTGGGCCGGTCGGGCGGGATGGTCAGATCTTGCGGCCGGTGACGTGGCCGCCGTCCACGCGCAGCGCGTGCCCGGTCACGAACCCGGCGCCCGCGAGGTACAGCACCGCGTCGGCGATCTCGGCGACCTCTCCGACCCGGTTCATCAGGGCCAGCCCGCCGAGGGAGTCCACGTCCAGGCCGTCGTGCAGCGGGGTGCGGATGATGCCCGGCGCGACGAGGTTGACGCTGATCCCGTCGGCGGCGAGCTCGGCGGCCAGGCTGGTCGTCAGCGCGTGCACGCCGCCCTTGCTGACCACCGGCGCGGACGCCGGGAAGCCGGCCAGCGCGTGGTCGACGAGCACCGTGCCGATGTTGACGATGCTTCCGCCGCGGCCCTGGGCGCGCAGGGCCCGTACGACCGCCTGCGTGGTGAGGTAGGTGCCCTTGAGGTTGCCCGTCAGGTATCCGTCGAGCTCCTCCTCCGTGACCTCGGTGAAGGGCTTCGGCTCGAAGGTGCCGGCGTTGTTGACCAGGACGTCGATCGCCCCGAAGCGCTCCAGCGCCGTACGCACGAGGGCTTCGCCCGTCGCCGGCGAGGCGATGCTGCCCGCGACCCACGCGGTCCGCTCCGGATGGCCGAGGCCGGCGGCGGTCTTGGCGAGGCGATCGGCGTCCCGGCCGTTGAGTACGACGTTCGCGCCGCTCGCCAGGAAGGCACGGGCGATGTCCAGGCCGATGCCGCTGGAGGAGCCGGTGACGATGGCGGTGGTGGTGCGGCTGTTCCTGGTGGTGCTGGTGTCGGTCATGGGGTGCGCCTTTCGTGGGCGGCTGGGCGGCGGACGGGGTGTCCGACCTGCTGACACCAGAAAGCTACGAGCCCCCAACCCATAACACCACGACGGAAATTGGAGCATGTGATAATCCAGCGTTATGGATGTGGATCTGCGTGACCTGGAGCTCCTGGACGCCACCGCCGAGGCCGGCTCGCTGACGGCCGCCGCCGAGCGGCTCTACGTCAGCCAGCCGGCCCTCAGTCAGCGGCTCACCCGCCTGGAGTCCCGCCTCGGCATGCCCCTCTTCGACCGCAAGGGCCGCCGCCTGGTCCCCAACGCCGCGGGGCGCCGGCTGCTGGTCGCCGCCCGCCACGTCCTCGGTGAACTGGCCTCCGCCTCCCGGGACTTGCGGGAGCTGCGCGACGGACGCGACCGGCGGGTCCGGTTCGCCGCGCAGTGCAGCACCACGTTCCCGTGGCTGCCGCCGGTCCTGCGCGCCTTCCGCGAGCGCGAGCCGGACATCGACGTGCGGATCGAGACCGTCGCCGACGACGCGCCGATTCCGGCACTGCTCGCGGACCTGGTCGACGTGGCCCTGGTCACCAAGCCGGACCTGCAGATGGACCGGGTGTCCCTGACCAGGCTGTTCGACGACGAGATGGTGGCGGTGGTCCCGGCGGGCCACCCGTGGGCCTCCCGCGCGCACTTGACCGCCCGCGACTTCGACGGCGCCGACCTGGTCCTCTACGACTTCTACGACCAGAAGCGCATTCCGTCGATGCCGCTCCCGATCCCCGCCGGGGCGCGGCCGGCCCGCATCACCACCATGCCGGTGGTGACCGACCTGGTGGTCGAGATGGTGGCGGGCGGTCAGGGCGTCACGGTGCTGCCGAACTGGGTGGCCGCCCCGTACGCGGCCTCGCACGGTCTCGCCCTGGTCCGCATGGGCGCGAAGCCGCTGACCCGCACCTGGTTCTGCGCCACCCGGACCGGCCCCCGGCCGCCCCATCTGGAGGCCTTCGTGGAGGAACTCGTCGCCCACCTCGAAGCTCCGGCGTGAGCGGGGGGCGTGGTGGGCTTGACCCTCGACTTGGTGGAGGGATGAGGGTTCCGGGTGTGGAGAGCGAGATGCGCGGCATAGGTGAGATGGCCCGGGCGAGCGGACTGAGCGTGAGCGCGCTGCGGTTCTACGACGGCGCCGGCGTACTGGTCCCGGCCTGGGTCGATCCGGTGAGCGGGTACCGCTGGTACGAGCCCGGGCAGCTCGAGGAGTCGCTGCTGCTGGCCCGGCTCCGCCGGGCGGGCATGCCGCTGGCGGACATCCGGCTGGTACTGGCCGGCTGGTCCGGCGCCGACACCGACCTGGTCCGGACGCTGCTCGAGGCGCATCTGCGCCGTCTCGAACGGGGGCTGGCCGATGCCCGCACCGAGTTCTCCGCGGTCCGCGCACTACTCGCGTCCAGGGAGAACCCCATGACTTCGTCCACCACCGCCGCCACCGCCACCGCTTTCACCGGCGCCGTCCGGCTGACCCTCTCGGCGCCCGAACTGGCCGCCGCGCTGGACGCGGTCCGGTTCGCCGTGAGCACCGACCCCGAGCTGGCGATGCTCGGGGGCGTCCTCTTCGACATCGAGGGCGAGGGGCTCCGCGTCGTGGCCACCGACCGGTACCGGCTGGCCGTCGCCCGGGCCGCGACCGACGGGCACGGCGGGGGCCGGGTCCAGGTCATCGTGCCGGCCCCGCTCGCCGACGCGATGCGGGCGCTGCTGGGCGACGAGACGGCGTCCGTCCGTTTCACCGTGGACGGCGGCCGCGTGGCCCTGGAGACAGGCGACCGCGAGGCCGCCGGCCAGTGCCTCGACCACGACTTCCCCGACTACCGCCGTCTCGTACGCCTTCCCGCGGGGCGCCGGGCCCTCGTCGACGTTCCGGCCTTCCGCACGGCCGTGGAGACGGGCCCCGTCCGCGCGAACGAGGTGCGCGGACAGGACGGCGCGGCCTGCGACCTGAGCCTGCTCGAGGTCGGGGCCGACGGCGTGGTGACCGTCCGCGAGGACGGGGACTACGGCCAGGGCCTCGTCGCCGTCAACCGCGAGTTCCTGCTGGACGCCCTCGCCGCCGGAGCCCGGGACGAACTCCTCCTGGAGTTCGGCGCCCCGACGGCGCCCCTGGCTATCCGGCGGACCGACACCGAGGAGACGTTCTCCCTCCTGATGCCGGTCCGCCTGGAGGACTGACCTCGCGCGGGGCCCGGTCAGACGGGCCGCTCCGGCCGTCCGGCGCTGCTCGCCGAGGCCTGGCTGCGCACCGTCGAGCTCTTCCAGGAGGGGTTCCTCACCGCGCTCGGCAGCGATCCCGATCCTGGCCGGGCCGCACGCGCGGCCGCGCCGCACGTGGTGTCCTGGAGCCGCTCCCACCCGCCGGAGGCCTCGCTCCTCCTCTACGGACCCGAGGAGTTCGGCCGCGCCGACTGGTCCCCGGAACACCGCGAACGCGCGGACCTGGGCAACCGGCGCGCGTTCGACGCCCTCGCCCACCTCGTCGAAGCGCTCCGCGCGACGGACGCCCAGGACCGGGAGCGCATCACCCTGGCCCTGATCGACCTTCCGCTGTCCGTGGTCCGCCGCCACCTGCGCGCCGGCAAGGAGTTGCCGCCGCACGCCGAGGACCTCGCGGAGGAGTGCGCGGCCGCACTGCTCACGCGGCACACCGCATAGCGATCCGGCTACGCCGGGCCGGCCCCCGAAGTGGTGGGGGTGGTCAGCGAGTCGGCGAGGTAGCCGTGCAGATCGCGGTCCTCGGGTCGCCCGGGCACGAGCATGTGCCGCACCCAGGCCTCGCGTTCGTGCCCGAGCGGGGCCAGCTCCCAGACGCAGCCGATCCAGGTGCCGTCCACCTCGACGAAGTGCGTCGCGTCCCGGTCGGGGCAGCCCAGCACCGGCTGCCCCGCCGCCGCCCCGCCGAAGTGCAGGACGTTGTCCCAGACCCAGCTGTACGCGTTGAGGTAGGCGCTGCCGTCCGCCGATTCGTGGACGATGACGAACGTGGCCGGAGGCGTGCCGTCGGCCTCCGGCAGCAGTCCGGGCAGGAAGGCGTACGCCGCCTTCTCCACGGCGGGATCGATCCCGGCCGGGTCGGCGGTGACGTGATAGCGCTTGACGTACCGGCCGCCCGTCTCGATCGGAGGGAGCACGGTCAGGAACTTCTCGGCGAATGACATGCCCGGACGGTACGCACGCTCCACTGACACCTTCTGTCAGTGGACATCGAGTTCCCGGGAACCCGCCTCCGGGGGGCGTGCCCGGCCCGGGCAGGATGAGCCCGTGACCCTCGCATCCGCAGCCCCCGACCGCACCACCCTCCGAACGGCGCCGATCCGCCTGGCGGCCGCCGGGGCCGCGGTGCTGACCGTCGGGGCGGGGCTCGGGCTCAGGGCGGTGGCGGCCGGGGACGTGGCCAAGTACGGCGGCGACGCGTTGTACACCGTCCTGATCCTCGCCCTCGTCGTTCTGGTCGCGCCGCGGACGGCTCCCCCGAAGGCCGCCGCCATCGCCCTGGCCTTCAGCTGGGCGGTCGAGTTCCTCCAGATCGGCCCGGTACCGGCGGAGCTCTCCCGGCACAGCACCGTCGCCCGCCTCGTCCTCGGCTCCACCTTCAACGCGCCCGACCTGTTCTGGTACGTGGTCGGCGCGGCGGCGGGCTGGTCCGTCCACACCGCGCTGCGCCGTCGACGGGCTCCCTCAGCCCCGTGACGGACCGGCTCGGGGCGGGGGTTGCCCGCGCCGCCGGCCGCTACATGGCGGTGCGCAGCATCCGGGCCGTCTTCGCCATCGCGGCCCGCGTCGGCTCGTCGGCGGCGGTCCGCGCGGCGTCCTCCAGGAGCAGGGCCGCCGCCTGGAGCAGTCCGACGTGCACCGGTACGGTCTCCAGTCCGGTCAGTGCCGCCATCGCCTGATCGGTGGCGCTCTGCGGGATGAGGGTGCTGACGCCGCGTCCGATGCCGCGCTCACGGGGGCCCTGTGCTGGTGTGGTCACCCCCCGATTCTGCACGACCGTCACATGTGCCTCGATCCGCGACGATCGGCGCGCAACGGCTCCTTTTCGCGCGATACGGGCCGCTAGGGGTGCCCGTAGGGGTACCACACGGCGCGGAACGCCCCACCGAAATCATGACGGCATGAACACCTCCCGTCGCAACGTCCTCGCCGTTCTCGCCACCGCGGCCGCCTCCGTCCCATTCAGCGGCATGACCGCCTCGGCCTCGCCCAGATCCTCCGCCCCGGCCGCCGCGCCCGCCGCCGCGACCGCGGTCGCGCCCCAGGCCGACGCGTCCCTCCTGCCGTCCCTCACGTCACCGCGGTCCTCGGTGACCCTGCCGCCCCTGGGCCCGTCCTACTTCGCCCAGACCGCCCTCGGCTCCCTGTCGGCGGCCGTGCTGCCGGGCACTCCGGCGCGCACGGAGGTCACCTCCGCGGGCAAGCGGGTGGCGGTCCTGACGAAGGGCGCCCGTACGGTCGTCCTGACGGGCCCCGAGCGGACCTTCACGGAGAACAAGCAGGCCTTCGCCGACGACTTCCAGCGCACGCTCCCCGACCCGGCGCTCCCGGTCGCGGACCGCAAGTACTGGGGCACTTCCCCGGGCGGCGGCAGCTGGTCCACGCTCGGGCCGGCCGACACCGACTACTCGGTCGTGCCGGGGAGCGGGGTCATCTCCCTCACCACCGACTTCGCGAGCCGTCACGCCACTCTCCGGGACGACGAGATCACCGACGTCGACGTCCGCGCGGTCGCGAAGTTCGACAAGGTCCCCGCGGGCCAGGCCTGTTCGTACGCCCTGTCCTTCGGCTACCAGGACACCCACAACAACTACCGGGCCAGGCTCTCCTTCCTGACCACCGGCGCGGTCGAGCTGCGCGTCGAGCGCGAGGTCGCCGACACCGTCACCCAGCTGTCCGCCACCGCCGTCCTGGCCACCTCCGTCCCGGCGGGGACGAACTGGACGATCCGCGTTCGCCGCGAAGGTGCCCGCATCCAGGTCAAGGCGTGGCGCACCGACTCCGCCGAACCGCAGGCGTGGGCCGCCGACGTCTCCGACTCGACCTTCGCCAAGGGGCGGGTGGGCCTGCGCGCGCTGGCCAACCAGGGCTGCACGAACCTGCCGGTCAAGCTCGTGGTGAGCCGTTTCCAGGTGGACGCCGCCACCTGGCAGCAGGCCCCGACCGTCACCCACGGCACCTGGGTGCGGGTGCTGCCCGCGCCGTTCGACGGGACCTGGACCCCCGAGCTGGAGCAGACCGTGCGCGGCTGGGCCGCCTCCGCCTCCCCGGACGTCCTGGCGTACGCGGCGATGTTCCTCGCGGGAGCGCCGGCCGTGACCGGCGGTGCGGGCCCGGCGGCGGGCAAGCAGGTGCTGGGCGAGGCCGGGTACGGCTACCTGGACCCGCAGGGCCTGCGCTACGAGGGCGCCGACTTCCACGAGTACATGAACCTCGGCTGGACCTTCCCCGACGGCGCCTACACCGGGCCCTCCAGCAAGCAGGTCGGCAACCTCGACTGCTCGGGCTACACCCGCATGGTCTACGGCTACCACTTCGGCGTCCCGGTGGCCGCCGGCGAGGACACCTCCAGGACCCGGCTCCCCCGCAAGTCCCGCCACATGGTCGACTACGCCCCCGGTGCGCGGATCGACCAGACGGACGGCACCAACCCGCCGGCCGCGCAGCAGCTCCAGCCCGGCGACCTGCTCCTGTTCAACGCCGATGCCGGCGACGACAATCCGACCGCCACCGTCGACCACGTGGGCATCTACCTGGGCCTGGACACGGCCGGCCAGCGCCGGTTCCTCTCCAGCCGCAAGACCGGCAACGGACCGACCATGTCGGACCTCGGCGGCGCCTCGCTCCTCGACGGCACGGGCACGTACGCGAAGAAGCTGCACACGGTGCACCGCCTCTGAGGCCCGTGTCAGGACTCCCGGCCGGCGGGCCGCCGCGCGAAGGGCCCGTCGGCGGCGAACGCGAGCTCGGCGAAGCGTTCGCCGATGCGGCGGTGGGTGGCGGCGTCCGGGTGGAGGTCGTCGGGCAGCGGCAGTTCCGCGCAGTCGGCCGGGCCGTAGAGGTCGCGGCCGTCGGCGTAGTGCAGGTTCGGATCCTCGGCGGCCCGCTGTGCGACGATCCGTGCCAGCTCCTCCCGGATGACACCCAGGGTCAGCTTTCCGCTCGCGCGCTCCGCGGGATCGCCCGTGGCCAGGAACCGCAGTCGTCCGGTACTCAGCGCCGCCATGTCCGGGGCGCTGGGTCCGGGCGTGTCCTCGTGGATGGGGCACAGGATGGGCGAGACCACCAGCAGCGGTGCGGTGGGGTGGCCTTCGCGGATGGTGTCGAGGAACCCGTGCACGGCGGGGGCGAAGGCGCGCAGGCGCATCAGGTCGGTGTTGACCAGGTTGATGCCGATCTTGACGCTCAGCAGATCGGCGGGGGTGTCCCGCAGGGCCCGGGCGGTGAACGGGTCGAGCAGGGCGCTGCCGCTCAGGCCCAGGTTGATCAGCTCCACGCCGCCGAGCGAGGCGGCGAGCGCGGGCCACGTGGTGCTGGGGCTCGCGGCGTCGGAACCGTGGCTGATCGAACTGCCGTGGTGCAGCCACACCTTGCGGCCCCGGTCCGGTACCGGTTCCACGGGGGCGTCGGTGCGCAGGGCGACGAGTTCGGTGGTCTCGTTGTGCGGCAGCCAGATCTCGACGTCCTTGGCTCCGTCGGACAGTCCGGTGAAGCTCAGGGAGCCGACCGGGCCGGGGCGGTGCTCGGCGGTCCCGGTGACCATGTCGATGACCAGCGTGTTGCCGCCGGTGACCTCGGCCCGCCCGGCCGGGCGGCCGTCGACGAGGAGGTCGTACACGCCGTCCGGGCGGGGCGGGGCTCCCACGTAGGCGCGCTTGGTGGGCAGCACGTCCAGTTCGACGGCGGTGGCCCGGGTGCGGAACACCAGCCGCACCCCCGAGGGCTGGGACTCCGCCATGGCCAACTGCGGGTCGGCGCACTGCGCGCGGGCCCGTGCGGGCAGCCGGTGCGGCAGCAATCCGTGCGCGGTCCGCTCCAGTTCGAGGGCGCCGCGCACGAGGTCCGGGGTGATGGGCGTGGTGATCCACTGGTGCTGGGTGCTCATCCGTTCAGC
>NZ_JBSGXB010000323.1:0-8229 GCF_053609185.1 Streptomyces sp. NPDC054956
ACCTTGCCGGTACGGACGAACCCTGCGGTCTTGACCGTGTCGTCGTCCTTCCAGGTACCCACGGACACCGGCGAACCGAAGTTGGTGCCGTCCGTACTGGTGCTGACGGAGTACGCACCGGCAACACCGTTGCCCCCACCGGGACGGGGCTGGTAGAGGAGAGCCGAGACGTCTTCCGTCTTGTGCATGTCGATGGTGATGCTGTGCGGGAACGGAACGAGACCATTGGCGTACTTCGAGTGCCAGGGGGTCTTGGGGTCGCCGTCCAGCACGTTGGAGGCCTTGCCGTTCTCGGCGACGACCTCCTCGTCGCTCGCCGCGACGGTCCATCCGGCCCGGGACAGGTCGACGAGGGCCGCCGGGGTGCCGGGTTCGCCGAGCAGGTTGAGCTCGGCCGCGGCGGTCCACGGGCCGCGGTTGCCGGCCTCGGAGGTCACAGTCAGGCGGACGAAGCGGACGCTCTCGATGTGGGTGAACGCCGCGGTCTTGGCCTTGTCGTCGTCCTTCCAGGTACCCACGGACACCGGCAGACCGAAGGTGGTGCCGTCCGTGCTGACGCTGACGGAGTACGCACCGGCAACACCGTTGCCCCCACCGGGACGGGGCAGGTAGACGAGAGCCGAGACGTCTTCCGTCTTGTGCATGTCGATGGTGATGGTGTGCGGGAACGGAACGAGACCGTTGGCGTACTTCGAGTGCCAGGGGGTCGCGACGTTGCCGTCCAGCACGTTGGAGGCCTTGCCGTTCTCGGCGACGAGCTCCTCGTCGCTGGCCGCGACCGTCCATCCGGTCCGGGGCAGGTTGGGGGCGGCCGCCGGCGTACCGGGGTCACCGAGCAGGTTGAGCTCGGCCACGGCGGTCCACGGGCCGCGGTTGCCGGCCTCCGTGAGCGCCGTCAGCCGGACGAACCGGGCTCCCGTGGGAGCGAACCCGAGCGTCTTGGTGGCGGTGTCGTCCGCGAGCGTGCCGGTGGCGACCGGGGTGCCCCAGTCCTGCCCGTCCGTGCTGACGCTGATGCTGTACTCGCCGATGCGCCCGTTGGCCCACGCCGGGGGGCGCGGAACGTAGACGAGCGCGGAGACTATGCCCGTCTTGTGCATGTCGATGGTGATGCTGTGCGGCAGCGGCTTGGCCGGAGCAGTCCACACGCTGTGCCAAAGAGTGTTGACGTTGCCGTCGAGCACGTTGGCCGCGCGGCCGTTCTCGGTGACGGTCTCCTCGTCGCTCGCCGTGGCCGTCCAACCGGTCCGGTCGAGCATCGGAGCCTGGGGCTCCATCGCGTTCGCCGGCGCGATGCCGTGGTGCGGAGACTGGACCGCCGCCTTACCGTCGCCGGCCACCGGCGTGGGAGTGGGAGCCGGTGCACCCACGGCAGGGTTCGCGATCCCGAGCCACGGCGTAGCGCCGAGCAGTACCGCGCCGAGACCGAATGCTATGAGCACCCGTGATCGGCGTAGCACGCGGGAATAGGCGAGGAAGCGCCTGGACTGCAATCTGACCTCCTGAAACGAACTTATACGCACCAGAACATAGGTCAGAACAGCAAGAACTCGCCAGAAATAAAGAACACTTGAGGCCAAGTTGTAGCGTTGACCGGACATGTCCGGACATCCCCGCCACCACCCATAAGACGCTCTGGGCGGACATGTCCTGACATTCCCAAAGGCAACCTGCCGGGCACGGCCTGTCCGGCTACAGCGGCACGTTGCCGTCGGCCTCGAACGCGGCTCCGTGACCGGGCACGATCAGGTCCGCCGCGGCCAGCACCCGCCGCCGCGAGGCGCGCAGGACTTCACGGTCCGGGGCCACCGGGTCGTCGGCCGGGCCGGCCGAGTGCCACCACAGGTCTCCGGCGAACGCCACCACGCCCGTGTCCGTTCCCGCGAGCAAGGTGATGTCCTCGGGGCTGTGTCCCGGCGTGCGGATCAGGCGCAGCGAGGGGGTGAGTTCGTAGCCCTCCGCGTCCCTGTTCTCCCACTGGTCGCCCTGGTACTCGACCTTGTGGTCGTGGACCCGGGCCTTGCCGAACAAGCCCACGTTCATGGTGTTGTCCGGGTGGTGGTGACTGAGCACCACGTCGGTGATGTCGTCGGGGCCGAGCCCCAGTTCCGCGAGCGGGCCGAGGATGTCGTCGCGGCTGGCCACCATGCCCGGGTCGAATATCACGTGCCGGCCGCCGTCGGAGACGTACGAGACGGTGGCGGCGACTCCGGGGCCGGTGGAGCCGACGTAACCGGTGGTCAGGATCGTGAAGACGGCGCTGCGGCCGAGGGGGGCGTCCGCTCGGAGTTCCGGTGCGGTGACCGCCGTCGCGTTCGCGGTGTTCGCGGTGTTCGTCGCCGTGTTGGTCGCGGTGTCGGTCGCGGTGTCGGTCGCGGTGTCGGTCGCGGTGTTCTGCGTCGTGTTCGTCATGGCTGTAATCCTGCTGCGCCGTCCGGTCGCTCACGAGTGGCACACCTGCCAGTGATCGCAGGATTAGTGCCATCGTGTCAGACTGCTCCCGTGCCGCCCTTCAAGACCGTCGCCGCCTACGTCCCGCCCGGTGTCGGCATGCTCGCCGTGGGCATCGTCACCGAGGTGTTCGGCCCGCACGGGCAGGGGGTTCCCGGCTTCGACTTCGCCCTGTGCGCCGACCGTCCCGGGCCGGTCCCCACCGACATCGGCGTACCGCTCGCGATCGAGCACGGCCTCGGCCGGCTGGCCACCGCCGACCTGGTGATCGCCCTGCCCGGGTCCGGCTTCCGTACGCCGCCCGGTCCCGACGTACTCGACGCGCTGGCGGCCGCGTACGAGGGCGGCGCGCTGGTCGCGGCCCACTGCGTGGGCACGTTCGCGCTCGCCGAAGCCGGCCTGCTCGACGGCCGACGGGCCACCACCCACTGGCGGTTCGCCGAGCTGCTGGCCGGCCGGCACCCGGACGTCACCGTCGAGCCCGACGCCCTGTACATCGACGAGGGCCGGATCATCACGGGCGCCGGAGCCGCCGCCGGCTTCGACCTGTGCCTGCACCTGCTGCGGCGGGAACACGGAGCCGCGATGGCCAACGCCGTCGCCCGGGACATGGTGCTGCCCTCGCACCGCGACGGCGGACAGGCCCAGTACCTGGCCGCCCCCGTCCCCGAGGACTGCGAGGACGAGCGGCTCTCCGAGGTGCTCGCCTGGGCCCGCGCGCACCTCCACGAGCCGCTGCCCGTCGCGGAACTGGCCCGGCGCGCCGTGATGAGCAAACGCTCCTTCGCCCGCCGGTTCACCGCCGCGACCGGCACCACCCCGCACGCCTGGCTGCGGAACCTGCGGCTGAGCGGCGCCGAGGAACTCCTGGAGACCACGGACCTGCCCGTCGAGGAGATCGCCCGCAGGGTCGGCTACGGGAGCGCGGCCGTCCTGCGCGAACAGTTCGTCCGGCGCCGCGGAGTACCGCCCCGCTCCTACCGGCGCTCCTTCACGAGCACGCCCTGACTAGCACGTGCCGGTGAGCGCGCCTTCCGGTGAGCACGCTTGACGAGCACGGCCCGAGGACCGCGCCGGGCCGTCCCGGCCGGCTCCGCAGGTCGGCCCGGGCCGTGCGTGGGACGCTGGAACGGTGGTGCGCGCCCTCGTGGAGCTGCGGTCGGGCACCGGCCCCCTGCCGGCGGCCGCGCGGCGGGCCGTCCGGGTCACCCTGGCCGCCTGCGCCGGCTTCTACGGTTTCCTGCACGGGCTGCACCAGCCCGCCGACGCCACGTACGCGCTCTTCGCGGCCGTCGCACTGTCCGGGCTGTCGCGGATTCCGGGCACCGGTCGCCAGCGGGCCGCGTTCATCGTCCGGTTGCTCCCCGTCGCCTGCGTCCTCGTGGCCGTGGGCACCTTGCTCGCCGTCCGGACCTGGTCCGCCGTGGCCGGCATGCTCGTCATCGGCTTCTGCGTGGCCTTCGGCTCGGTGGCCGGACCCCGTCAGGCGGGCGCGGCGCCCGGCCTGCAGTTGCTGTACATCCTGCCCAGCTTCCCGCCGTACGCCCCGGCCGACCTCGGCCCCCGGCTGGCCGGGACCGTCGCCGGGATCCTGCTGCTGATCCTCGCCGAGCGGTACGTGCTGCCCGACCCGCCCGTCCCCCGCTACCGGGACCGGACCCGCGAAGCCGCCGACGAAGCCGCCCGGTGCGCCGCCGCCTTGGAGCGGCCGCCGTACGCGCTCACCGCCGCCGAGGACGCCAGGGCCGCGGAGACCGCCCAGGCCCTGCGCCCCTCCCGGACCCCGGAGGCGGAGCGGCCGGCCGGGCCCGGTCTGCGCGAACGCGCGCTGGCCCACGCGGGGCTCGCGGCCCGGACCCTGCTGACCTGCCTCCGGACCCTGCCGCCGCCGGCACCGGGCCGACGGGCCGATCCGGCCGGGCTGGACCTCGTAGGGGCCGTACGGGAGTCGGCGGCCGGGACCGCGGCCCTGCTCGGGGAGGGCCGTCCGCCGATCGCGGGTGACCTGGGCCTGCGGAAGTTGCGGGCCTCCCTCGCGGGGGCCTCCGCGCCGGAGCCCGGGGCGGGTCTGCGCCGCGCCACCCTGGTGGAACTGGCGGACGCCGCGCTCGTCCTGCGCGGGGCGGCCGAGATCGCCGTGCGGGGGCGCGCGGCCGTCGTGGACGCGCCGCCCGACCGGTTCTGGTACGCCCGCCCGAGCACGGCGCGGCTCTGGTGGATCCGGCTCCACGGGCACACCGGACCGAGGTCGGTGCTGTTCCAGAACGCCGTCCGGCTCGGCCTGGCCCTCGCCGTGGCCCGCGCCGTCGCCGGTCTCGTCTCGCTGCCGCACGGATTCTGGGCGATGCTCGCGGTGCTCAGCCTGACCCGCACGACCGCCGTCCAGACGCGGGCCACCGTCCGCCTGGCCCTGATCGGCACGTGCGTGGGAGCGCTCGCCGCGGGCGGGATCCTCGCGCTGGCCGGGGAGTCGAGCGTCCTGTACGAGATCGTGCTGCCGCCCCTGATGCTGGTCGCCTTCTGCGTCGGCGGGCGCGGAGTGGGCTGGGCGCAGGCGATGTTCACCCTGGTCATCGCGATGGCGTTCGCCCAACTGGCGCCCGTCACCTGGCAGCTGGCCGAGGTCCGGTTGCTGGACGTACTGATCGGCAGCGCGATCGGAACCGTGTGCGGGCTGCTGGCCTGGCCGCGCGGGGCCCACGACGAACTGCGGCGCGCCGTCTCGGAGTTGCTGCGTGCCGCCGCCGACGACGTCGAGGCGGTCACGGCCGCCGTCGGGCGCAGCGGAGCCGGGGACGCCGAGGGCGCCGCCGGGCGGGTGCGGCACGCGCTGATCATGTCGGAGACCGCGTTCGCCCAGTACCAGGCCGAACGTCAGCACCCGGCCGGGCCGGGCCGCGACTGGCAGGCCGCGATGATGGCCGGCCACCGGGTGCTGTGGGGCGGCCTGCGGCTCCTCGGCTCGCGGTCCGGACCGCCGCCCGGTCCGCACGAGGAGGCCTCGGTCAGGGAGTACGGGGCCCTGGTGGCGGCGGACATGCGCCGCGCGGCCGGCCTCCTGGGACCGCCGCACTCCCCCGAACCGACCGGCTCCGCCGACCCGATCGGCGCGGCCGCTGCGCCGCACTCCCCTGCACCGCCGATCCCCGTACCGCCGGGCCCCGTGCCGCCGGGCCCCGTACCGCCGGGCCCCGTACCCGCGTCGCACCGCCCCGAGCCCGCCTCCGCGCCCGCGGCGTACTTCGCCGCGATGGCCTGGCTGGACTCCCTGGCCTCCGACGTGGCCCTGCTCGGGGCGAACGAGACCCCGCTCCCGGCTGCGTAAGCTCCCGAAGGGGTGCCGGCACCGAGGTGTCCGCACCCCTTTCGCTGACTCTTCAGCCACCACGGGAACCGACTTGCCATCCACTTTGCTGCGCCGCGCACTCGGCGCACTCGCCGTAACCATCGTCACCGGAGCCCTCCTCACCCCGACCGCGCAGGCCCGGGCCGCCGCCCCCGCCGCACCGCCGGTCACCGCTTCGGGGGCCTTCCTGATGGACGGCGCCACGGGCGCCACGCTGACCGCCAAGGCGCCCGACACGAAACGCCGGACGGCCAGTACCACGAAGATCATGACCGCCCTCGTGGTGATCACCTCGCCGGGCCTCGACCTCGGCAGGAAGGTGATCGTCAAGCAGGAGTACGCGGACTACGTCGTCCGGGAGGGTGCAAGCTCGGCCCGCCTCAAGCCGGGGGCCGCTCCCACGGTCCGCCAGCTGCTGTACGCGCTGATGCTGCCGTCGGGCTGCGACGCGGCGTACGCGCTCGCGGACTCCTTCGGCGCGGGCAGGAGCACCGCGGCCCGCACGGCGGACTTCATCGCGAGGATGAACGCCACGGCGAAGAAGCTGGGCATGACCAACACCGCCTACGACTCGTTCGACGGCATCTCGCCGGGCGGCAAGAACCTCACCACCCCGCGCGACCTCGCGAAGCTCACCAAGTACGCGATGGACAGGAGCACGTTCCGGACGGTCGTGAAGGCCACGTCGGTCAGCAGCGGCGGCACCTCCACCGACGCCCAGTGGACCAACAGCAACCTGCTGATCCGGCCACGCCCGGCCGGGTACGCGTACCCGGGTGCGCTCGGAGTCAAGACCGGCACCGGCACCACCGCGGGCAAGTGCCTCGTCTTCTCGGTGACCCGCGACGGCAAGACGGTCATCGGCGTTCTGCTGAACGACGAGGAGCGCTACGCGGACGCGATGAAGCTCTCCGACTGGGCCCTCGGCCCGGCCCCGGGCTCGAAGACCGCGCCGCAGCGCAGCACGGCCGGGCCGATCCCGGACGGCCTCGACTGAGCCGGCCGCCCGCCTGTCCGAGTGCGTTGCGCCCGGCGCCCTGCCGTCTAGGCAGAATGGTCCAGACCTTCTAGGGTGAGCGCTCGTCAGATGCCGCCGTACACCGTCCCCTTGGGGTGCAGATGGTCACGCGCAGGTCCCTCCTGGTCGCCGCCGGACTGAGCGCGGGGGCGGCGATCGCCCTGCCCTCCGCTCCCGTACGAGCCGCCGAGCGGGTCATCGGCCTCCCCGCCCCCTCCTCGGGGCGGCCGGTGGGCACCGTCGACCTGCACCTGGTCGACCACGACCGCGACGATCCGCTCGCACCGGACCGCAGGCCGCGCGAACTCATGGTCCAGCTCTGGTACCCGGCGCTCACCACGGCGGGCCACCGACGGGCCCCGTACACCACGAGCGGGGTCGCCGCCGCGCTGGAATCGGGCCTGCCGCTCAAGCCGGGGACCCTGGCGGCCGTACGCCCGCACGCCCGGACCGGCGCACCCGCCCTGCCGGGGGCGCTGCCGCTGGTGCTCCTCGGGCACGGGCGCAAGGGCGGGCGGAGCAACTGCACCGTCCTGGCCGAGGAGCTCGCCTCCTACGGGTACCTGGTCGCGGCCGTCGACCACACCTACGACGCGGCGGTGGTGGAGTTCCCCGACGGCCGGGTGGCCCGCAGCGTCCTGCCCGAGGAGTCCGACGACTGGGACCGCCAGGAACGGCTCGAGACAGCCACCCGGGTGGGCGACCTCCGCTTCGTGGCCACGACCCTGACCCGCCGGCGGCACTCGCCCCGCGCGGACCTGCGCAGGATCGGCGTCGTCGGGCACTCCATGGGCGGGGCCGCCGCCGCCGAACTCCTGCGGGTGGACGACCGCTTCGCCGTGGGGGTCGGCCTCGACAGCGCCCTGTTCGGCTCGCCGGTGGCCGACCTCGGGCTGGACAAGCCCTACCTGCTGCTCACCGCCCTGGAGGACCACGACACCTGGCGCCGCTGGCGCGAGCACCAGCGCGGCTGGGGCCGCCAGCTGCGGGCGGACGGCACCGGGCACCTGACCTTCACCGACCTGCCGCACTTCGCCGTGCCGGGCGGCTTGGCGGAGTCCTGGCCCGCCGACCTGTACGCCGAACTGCTCGGGACCATGGCGCCCGACCGCTCGGCGGAGCTGATCCGCACGTACACCCGCCTCTGCTTCGACCGGTTCCTGAAGGGTCGGCCGTCCACCCTCCTGGACCGCCCGTCCCCGCGCTACCCGGAGGTCGGCTTCCGCTGGACTCGCGGCTGACGTCGTACGGGAGGACGGATCGGGGCTCGTCCACATCGCTCGGGCTCGTGCAACCCTTCGGTTGCGCGAGCCCGAGCGATGTGCAACTCTGAAGTGGCCCCAATGGCCGACGAGGACGGGGACCCCTTCCAATAAACCACAAAGAACCATGCGCACGAGGTAATAATTTAAGT
>NZ_JBSGXB010000324.1:0-8153 GCF_053609185.1 Streptomyces sp. NPDC054956
ACAGCGGCCCGGAGGCGCCGCCGACGGTGTTCGTCAAGGTGGTGCCGGCCAGGGTCAGCAGGGCTCCGGGGGTGGCGGGCCGCTGCTCGGCGACGGCCGCGCCGACGGCGCCGAAGCCCCGTACGAGATTGGCTCCGTGGTCCCCGTCGCCGATGACCGCGTCCAGCTCGGTGAGGCGCGCGCTGTCCCGGCGTACGAGCCGGTTGGTCTCGGCGATCCAGCGGCGGAAGTAGGCGGTGTCCAGTACGGGGGTCGTCGGGGTGGCGGGCGTGGCGGTCATGGAGACGGCTCCTGGAGAGTGGCGGGGAAGGGGAAGAGGGGAGGGCTCAGCAGCCCCAGCGCAGGGACGGGGTGTCCACCGGCGCGTCCCACAGCCGCAGCAGTTCCTCGTCGGCGCGGCACAGGGTGAGGGTGCAGCCGGCCATGTCCAGGCTGGTGACGTAGTTGCCGACCAGCGAGCGGGCCACGGTGATCCCGCGCTCGCCGAGCACCCGCTCGACCTCGGCCCGCATGACGTACAGCTCGACGGGCGGGGTGCCGCCCAGGCCGTTGACGAGCAGGATCACCGGGGCGCCGGCCGCCTCCGGAAGATCGTCGAGGATGGCGTCGAGCATCGCCTCGGCGGTCTCGGCGGCGGTCATGACCTTGCGGCGCTCGCGTCCGGGCTCGCCGTGGATGCCGATGCCCAGCTCGATCTCGTCCTCGCCGAGCTCGAAGTTGGGGGTGCCCTTGGCCGGGGTGGTGCAGGAGGTCAGCGCGACGCCGTAGCTGCGGGAGTTCGCGTTGACCTTGCGGGCCACCGCGGCGACGTCGGCGAGGGAGGCGCCCTCCTCGGCGAGCGCGCCCGCGATCTTCTCGACGAACAGGGTGGCGCCGGTGCCGCGCCGGCCCGGGCCGTTCGCCGTCCGGGCGACGGCCACGTCGTCGTCCACGACGACCTGCTCGACCTTGACGCCCTCGTCCTCGCAGTCCTCGGCGGCCATCGTGAAGTTGAGGATGTCGCCCGTGTAGTTCTTCACGATGTGCAGGACGCCCGCGCCCGCGTCGACCGCGCACGTGGCGCGCGCGATGTTGTCCGGAACCGGCGAGGTGAACACCGGTCCGGCCACCGCGGCCGCCAGCATGCCGCGCCCGACGAACCCGGCGTGCAGGGGTTCGTGCCCGCTGCCGCCGCCCGACAGCAGCGCGACCTTTCCCTCACCCTGCCCGGCCGCCCGCGTGACGATGCCCTTGTCCGCCTCGACGCGGAGCCCCGGGTGAGCCGCGGCCATTCCGCGCAGTGCGTCGGCGACGACACTCTCGGGGGAATTGATGAGCTTCTTCACGGGGGCCTCTTTCCTGAAACACGGAACGCCGGACCGGAGCGGAAATTGGAATTGCGGGACGGTATTAACCCGGCACCGTCGCCGATCCGCCACCGCTTCCGGGGCACTTGGCTGGAACATTACCCCGGTGAACCATCGGGACGAGCCGGGTCCTTGGTCCCGGATGCGGGCGCGAAAGGGCCCGTCCGCAAGGGGGACCGTGCATATCGCCGCGGCCGCCGAAATCCGTGATAGGGATTAATGAGCAAGCGGAAATGAATTCGCAATGAGGAGGATTCACGTGAAGACCGTCGGTACGCGCATGATGATCAGCCCGCCGAAGTACGTGCAGGGCGCCGGAGCGATGAACGACCTGGGCGAGCACACCTCCCACCTGGGGACGAACGCCGTCGTGCTCGCGGACAAGAGCGTCTGGGGCTTCGTCGACAGCGCGGTCACCGACTCCCTGTCCGCGGCCGGGGTCGAGCTGACCAAGGAGGTCTTCGGCGGGCTCTGCACGCAGAAGGAGATCGACCGGGTCTCCGCGGCGGCGAAGGCCGCCGGCGCGGACGTCATCATCGGCATCGGCGGCGGCACCGCCATCGACACCGCCAAGGCCGTCGGTCACGCCCTGGGCGACATCGCCGTCGTATCGGCGCCCACCGTCGCCTCCACCGACGCCCCGACCAGCGCGCTCGCCGTCATCTACACCGAGGGCGGCGCCTTCGAGCGCTACTCCTTCTTCCGGCGCAACCCCAACCTGGTCCTCGTCGACACCGCGCTCGTCGCGAACGCGCCCAGCCGCTTCATCGTCTCCGGCATGGGCGACGCGCTCGCCACCTGGTACGAGGCCCGCGTCTGCGTCGCCGCCCACCGCGTCGCCATGGCCGGCGGCCTCGCCACCGAGGCCTCCCTCAGCCTCGCCCGCCTCTGCTGGGAGACCCTGATCGAGTACGGTCCCCAGGCGCGCCTGGCCGCCGAGGCGCATGTGGTCACCCCGGCGCTGGAGAAGGTCACCGAGGCCAACACGCTGCTGTCCGGCCTCGGTTTCGAGTCCTGCGGCCTGGCCGCCGCGCACGGCATCCACAACGGGCTGACCGTCTCCCACCGCACGCACGGCATGATGCACGGCGAGAAGGTCAACATCGGCACCCTCGCCCAACTGATCCTGGAGGGTGCCCCGACCGACGAGCTGGACACCTACCTGAAGTTCAGCCGCGCCGTCGGACTGCCGACCACCCTCGCCGAGGTCGGCCTGGGCGACCCGGACCGCGAGGAGCTCCTCGCCATCGGGCGCGCGGCCACGGCGGAGGGCGAGACCACGCACAACATGCCCTTCCCGGTGACCCCGGACATGGTCGCGGACGCCCTGATCGCCGGTGACGCGTACGCCCGCGCGAGCGCCGGGAAGTCCTGCTAGGGCCGCTGAACCGCAAGGGCCGCAGGGGTCGTCCTCACGGGGCTCCGGCGCGCGGGCCGTCCCCCGCGGCCCCGTCCGGTCCGGCCGTCCGGGAGGCCAGGAGCAGGCAGATGTCGTCCGGCCGGGTGGCCGAAGCCTCCGCCTCGCCCACCAGCCGGTCCGCCATTTCCGTCAGCGGAGCGGGACCTGCGGCCGCCAGCGCGGCCCGCAGCCGCTCCACGCCGTCGTCGATGTCGGTGCCCGGGATCTCCACCAGCCCGTCGGTGTACAGGGCGAGCACCGCCCCGGGCTCGATCCGCAGCCGCGCGGGCGGATAGTCGGCTTCGGGGTAGACGCCGAGCACCACCCCGCCCGGCAGGTCCAGGACCTCGGTCCGGCCGTCCGGGTGCCGCAGCAGCGGCTGGGGATGGCCGGCCCGGACGGCGAGGGCGAGGCCCGTCGCCGGGTCGAGGAGTACGTAGCAGCAACTGGCGAACTGGCCCGGGTCGAGGTCGATGAGCAGCTGGTTCGTGCCGCGCAGCACCTGCTCCGGGGTATTGCCGGTGAGCGCGAAGGCCCGTACGGCGCTGCGCAGTTGGCCCATCGTCGCCGCGGCCGCCACCCCGTGGCCCTGGACGTCGCCGATGACCAGCGCGAGCCGTCCGCCACCCCCGTCCAGCACGTCGTACCAGTCGCCGCCGACGTCCATCCCGGCGGTGCCGGGCAGGTACCGCCCCACCGTGGCCACGTTCTCGCGCACCGGCAGCCGGTGCGGCAACAGCGCCGCCTGCAGCCCGCGGGCCACCGCCGATTCGTTGTCGTAGCGCCGCGCCCGTTCCAGGGCCTGTGCGATCAGCCCGGCCAGCGCCGTGAGCACCGTACGCTCCTCCGGGCTGAACCCGCGCGGTGCGTCGAAGCCGAGGATGCACGAGCCGACCGGCCGGCCGGAGGCGATCAGGGGGAGGAAGGCGCGGGCCCCGACGTGGGCGTCCAGGGGGATCCCCGGATAGGCGGAGGCCAGGTGCTCCATCGACTCGAAGAACAGGGGCCGGCCCGTGGTGAGGGTTTCCACGCCGGGGAGCCGGACGTCCAGCGCGACCCCGTCGAAGCGGTTGAGGAAGCCCTGGGGGAATCCGGTCTCCCACGCCAGGTGCAGATGCCCCTCGCCCAGCAGGTAGATCGCCAACTGGCGTCCGCCGAAGGCCGGGAGGAGCTCCTCGGTGACCACGGCCGACACCTGTCGGGCCGTCACCGCCTCGGTCAGCGCGATCGCGAGGGCCACCGGACGGTACAGGGCCGAGGCCCGGTCGGCGGGCGAACCCAGACCGGCCGAACCGAAGCCGGAGGGTCCGGAGCCGGTGGGTCCGGAGCCGGAGGGTCCGAGACCCGCGCCGGGCCGCACCGCCGACTCGGGTGCGTACGCCGGCGGTTCGGCCGCGGCGATGGTGACGGTGATCCCGTCGGGCCCGGGGTGCAGGCCCACCGACAGCCAGCGCGGGGGCGGTTGCCGGCCGCGCGGGGAGGCCAGGAAGTGCACCGGCGCGGGGGCGAGGAACGCGGCCCGGAAGTGGTCGTCGTAGGCGGGGTGGCCGAGCCAGGGCAGCGCCTCCCACAGCATCCGCCCGCCCAACTCCGGCCCTTCGGTGCCGAGCAGGGGTCCGGCGGCGGAGCGGGCCACGGAGTTGGCGAATCCGATCAGGCCCTGCCGGTCCACGGACAGCACGGCAAGGTCCAGCCGGTCCACGGCCGTGCGGGCGCCGCCGGTGGGACCGGGCCCGGGCACGCACATCGGATCGTCCTCCCAGGTCACCGGGGCCCCGCCCGCGGCGAGCGCGGACAGCTCCCCGGCCAGCCGGTGCGCCACCGCGCGCAGCCGCTCCCGGTGGCCGGGCCCGACCGGTTGCCCGGGCGTCTCCGGGCGCAGGACCACCAGGACGCCGTAGCGCTCGCGGCCGCGGGCCACCGGCTCGTACAGCGAGCCGAAGGGGAACGGCAGCCCGGCCATCAGCTGCGGGAAGCGCCGCATCGCCGATTCCGCGTCGGGCAGGTGCACGGACTGGCCGGAACGGTGGGCCTCGGCCACGGGGTACGGACGGTTCACGTGCATCCGCCACCAGGGGCGGAACAGCGGGCCCGGGATCCCGGTCAGGACCGCCATCCGCAGCAGCCCCTCGGTGCCGGAGCGCAGGTAGATCCCGCCCGCGTACCCGTCGGCGGCCCCCACGGCATCGAGAGCGGCCCGCGCGAGCACCCGGGCCGTGGCGTCGGTGACGGGGCCGCCGATGTCCGGTCTCGCCGTCACCCCTTCAGGATGCGCCCGTGCCGGTGCCGCCGCACACCCGGTATGCCGTAGGTACTCCCGATTCCCGTCGTCCTCGGTCCGGCGGGCGCGGAAGCCGTGTCCGAGGACGGATTCGCCCTCGAAGGTCAGGCCGCCGGCGCGGCCGCGGCCGGGGTGCGCTCCCGGTAGCCGGCGAGCACGGCGACCGCCGCCAGCAGGAGCACCGCGGCCGCCGTGCGCAGCCCCACCCCCATGGCGTCCGTGAAGGCCGTGACCTCGGCGGCGCCGTGCGGCACCCCGTGGAAGCGGGAGGCCAGTACCGTCCCGACCACCGCCACCCCGAGGGCCGCGCCGATCTCGCGGGCCGCGGTGTTCAGTCCGGAGCCCAGCCCCGCCTGGTGCGCGGGCAGCTCGGACACCACGGTCAGGGTCAGCGCGGGCGCGCACAGCCCGGTGCCGATGGACAGCACCAGCAGGTGGACGGCGTACAGGGCGTACGGGGTGTCCGCGCCGGCGGTGGAGACCAGCAGGAGCCCGCCGCCGATCAGGCCGAGCCCGGCGCCCACGGGCAGCCGGGGCCCGTACCGCTCCGCGAGCCGGGCGCCGTACTTGGGCACCAGGGCCATGCCGACGGTCAGCGGGACGATCGCGAGTCCCGCCAGGGCGGGGGAGAAGCCCTTGGCGTACTGGAGGTACTGGGCGTTGACGAAGAACAGCGAGAACAGCCCGAAGAAGGCGGCGCCGATGCCCAGGGTCCCGGCGCGCAGCTTCCGCGAGGCGAAGATCCGCGGGTCCAGCAGCGGGCGGGCGGCGCGCAGCGCGTAGCCGGTGAAGGCGGCGAGCAGCACCGCGCCGGCGGCGAAGGCCCCGAGCACGCGCACCGAGCCCCAGCCGTACGAGGGCCCCTCGATGATCGCGTAGACCACCGCGAACAGGGCCCCCGCCAGCAGGGCCGCCCCCGTCGGATCGACGGCCGCGTCGGCGCGGGCGGGCGTACGGGGCACCGTGCGGGCGACCGCGAGCGCGAGCAGCGCTCCGAGCGGGACCACGGCCCAGAACAGGGCCCGCCAGGTGAGGAACTGCCCGGCGAGACCGCCGCCGACGTTGCCCGCCAGGCCCCCGAGGCCCGCGGACAGCGTCCAGGTGGCCAGCGCCCGGCCGCGCTGCTCCGGCGGGGAGAGGTGGACCAGGATCGACATCGTGGCGGGCATGATCAGGGCCGCGCCGGCCCCGCACACCCCGCGCCCCGCGATCAGTACGGCAGGGCCGGAGGCGAGCGCGCTGACCGCCCCGCCCGCGGCCAGCAGGGCGATCCCGGCCAGCAGGGCGCCCTTGCGGCCGTAGCGGTCGCCGAGGGCGCCGGCCGGGATCAGCAGCGCCGCGAAGACGATGACGTAGGCGTCGACCGCCCACAGCAACTGCTCGGACGTGGGGTGCAGGGAGGAGGCGGCGAGCTGCGGAATCAGCAGGTTGACGGCGGCGACCATGCCCTGGGCGACCAGGACGCAGGCGCACAGCACCAGCAGGGCTCCGCGGGTGAGCGCGGGGGCGGGGAGACGGGGGACGCGGGCGGGGGTCGGTTCCCGCTTGAGGGCATGGCGGAGCACGGCTCCTCCTCGGAGTCGGTGGGGTGGCGGCGGGTGGGGCGGTACGGGGACGGGGTGGCGGCGCGGCGGTCTTCCGTCCGGCGGTGTCCCGGTCCGCGCTCTCCGTTCCGTGTTCACCGTAGGGTTGGAGTGACCTGCTTTCCAGTGCAAGTTATGCAAGGGATTCATGCACGTGACGCAATCCGGAGCGGTGGGCGGCGCGACCGGCCTCGACCTGAACCTCCTCGTCGCCCTCGACGTCCTCCTGGAGGAGTCGAGCGTGTCCCGGGCCGCGGCCCGGCTGCACCTGTCCGAGCCCGCCATGAGCCGCACCCTCGGCCGGATCCGCAAGGCGCTCGGCGACCCCGTCCTCGTCCGGGCCGGCCGGGCCATGGTCCCCACCCCGCACGCCCTCGCCGTCCAGGGCGAGGTCCGGGCCGTCGTGGAGCGGGCCCGCGCGCTCTTCCTGGCCGGCGGCCGGGTGGACCTGACCACCCTGACCCGTACCTTCACCGTGCTGGCCAACGAGGCCTTCACCGCCGTCTTCGGCGCGGCGCTCCTCGACCGGGTCGCCCGGGAGGCCCCCGGAGTGCGGCTGCGCTTCCTGGCCGAGAGCCACGTCGACGTGCCGGCGCTGCGCGAGGGCGTCGCCGACCTGGAACTCGGCGTGATCGACACCCGCTCCCCGGAAGTGCGGGTCGAGCACCTCGACGACGAGCGCATGCTGGCCGTCGCGCGTACCGGGCACCCCCTGCTGCGGAGGCCGGTCACCGCGCGCCGGTTCGCCGCCGCCCGGCACCTGATCGTCTCCCGGCGCGGTCGCCTGGAGGGCCCCGTGGACGCGGCCCTCGCCCAACAGGGCCTCACCCGGCGGGTGGTGGGCAGCGTCGGGACCTTCCCCGCCTCCCTCTTCGTGCTCCGGGACTCCGACCTCGTCGGGCTGATCACCAGTCAGGCGGAGCCGCTCGCCGTTGCATTGGGGCTGGAGGTCTTCGAAGTCCCCCTGGAGCTCCCGCCCTTGCCCTTCGGCATGGCCTGGCACCCCCGCCACGACGCCGACCCCGGGCACGCCTGGCTGCGCGACTGCGCCCGCGCGCTGATGGCCGCCCACCACGCGCCCGGTCTCGGCCGATCGGCCGAGGGCGGACCGGGACCGGGGGGCTGAAAGTCCCTGCCGGTCGGGGACTTCGCCCCGCTGACGGACCGTCCCGCGCTGCTTAGGTTTGCCTAAGCAGACCGATGAAGGAGGTCCGGTGCCGTCGCTCAACGACAGCCGTCCCGGGACGACCGTACGCATCACGGGGATCGACCCCGGCCAGGCCGGAGGGAGCCGGCGCCGGCTCCTGGAGTTCGGCTTCGTGCCGGGCGCCGACGTCACCGTGATCGCGAGAGGCGCCACCGGAGGTCTGCTCGTCGGGCTCGGTGACACCAGGGTCGCGCTGGACTCCCGGACCGCCGGCCGGCTGAGGTGGGCGCGATGAGCTGCCACGCGGCCGGGGCCGGGGCGGGCACCACGATGGAGCGGGAGGCGGGCGCGCCCGTCGTGGCGCCCGTCGTCGCCCTCGTCGGCAACCCCAATGTCT